>CAZEFS010000028.1:0-9172 GCA_964511545.1 uncultured Opitutales bacterium | reverse complement strand
TTGAGCGGCCCATATACGATAATCCTTCCTAAAATCCAAATCTTGAGCCAAGACTTTCAAAACGACGTCTCGCGATTCTCCTTCAGTTATACTTTGAGCGGCCCATATACGATAATCCTTCCTAAAATCCAAATCTTGAGCCAAGACTGCCAAAGCATCATTTTTTCTACCTGGTGCAATTATGGATTCAACAGCCTTTACGCGATAATTATCATCTAAGACCTTATCTTGAGCTAAGCCTGCCAAAACGTCATCTTGTTCATCTCCTGCAGTCATAAATTTAGCGGCCTTTAAGCGATACTCCCCATCAAGGCTCTGATCTTCAGCGAAGGATTTCAAAAAGGTATTTCGCTTTGCCTCTTCAGTTATACTTTTAGCAGCCTCTATGCGAGATTGAATCTCTACTTCCGAATCGCTAGCCACACTTGTCCAAAGACTGTCTTTATTCACTGGTTTGACCCTCGAAGGAGATTCTGCCGCTGGTGCAAGTAAATTAGTTGCTATAGGTATAGGATTATCGCTGCTCTTGACCTGTTCTACTCCTGAAGAAGCTTCTGCAAGTGGAACCAGTGGATGGGGTGTAGTGTTTGGGGCCGGATTATTTAAACCAGCTTGGCTACTATTTAACGATAGGTTGTTTTCCATATTTATATATCTATATCTTAGTTTTTTATTAAAAGACCTAGCGATGAAAGAGGTGCTTCTATCCTAGAGAAAAGTTCAGTAGAAATTCTAACTGCTAAGGCTCTCGTGAAATTAAGCTGCATGCATTGTATGGTCAACAGCAAATTTCACAATAAAACCCATGGATATTTGCATTTAATGATGCTACTCTAATCTTAATGGGATTAAGCTATCGTTCTTATGTTTTTTTGAGATGAGTCTCTTTATATGTTAAAAGATTTTAGAAGGACTGGGTTAAAAAGGCAGCCTCTCTAAGCTTTTGAAAACCCCTGCGCTACAGCTTAAAAGGCCATAGGCCTCTGAGAGTGGGAGATTATCGCATTGACCCGGAAGCATCCAACGTAGTCGTCGTTGCGATCCAGCACAGAAAGGATATTTATAAAAACTGAGCTATCTGTTTTCTTTTTGATCGCATTGAGATATTGCAAGATAAGCTAAGCTACTTTTACAATTCTAAGTAGCAAAGGCTTGAGTTAGGCTGCCTTTTAGTTTTGACTCTTAGACTATAGAGGCAGTGCTAACCCTCGTAGTTTTAGAGCTTCTAGAGCTGGGGAGAATTTTTTAAGCATAGGCCTTTTTTACTTCAAATTTACTATCACCGCTTATGCAACTCAATGACCATCAAACAGCGACCCTAAAAGCCTGGATAGACCAGGGCGTATCGCTTTCAGATATTCAGAAAAAAATCAGCCAAGAGTGGGGCCTAGCCTTGCGCTACATGGACCTGCGGTTTTTAATTGATGACCTGGCCTTAAGCTTTCCTCATCCAGAAGACAAAACAGAGCCCACTGAGCAAAAAGAAAAAAAAGAAGAGCCTGTTCTGGGTGCTGTCAGTGTAGAGCTAGACCCCATTACGAGCCCCAGCTGCTTAGCCAGCGGTACGGTCAGCTTTTCTGACGGAGCTACGTGCAAGTGGCAGCTCGATGGCCTAGGACGCCTAGCCATCATCCCCCATCAAAAAGGATACAAGCCACCCGCAGACGATATGCCCCGCTTTCAGGAAGCCTTACAGAGTAAACTGCAAAACCGTTTATTCTAAGCGATGCTGGGAGACGAAAGCCCCTTGCTGAGCCCTTCTGCAATAAGAGCGGCCCTTCCTCTAAATAGGGCAGATACAGCCTTTGTAGCACAGTCACGGGAAGTCATTCAAGCGATTTTAGCTGGGAAAGACCAGCGGCTTTTAGTGGTGCTAGGCCCTTGCTCTATCCATGATACACAAGAGGCTATCCTCTATGCAGAGCGCTTGAAAGCCTTAGCAGAAGACCTTAAGGAGAGGACCTTTATCGTCATGCGGGCCTACTTTCAAAAATCCAGAACGGCAGGAGGCTGGCAGGGCCTAATAGCAGATCCACACCTAGATGGCTCTAATCATCTAGCCTTAGGCCTAGAAATGGCTAGAAAACTGGCCTTAAGCCTAACAAAGCTACGCATCCCCCTCGGGATGGAGCTGGTAGACCCGGCGGGGCTATACTATTTAGAAGACTGCCTAAGCTGGGGCTCTATTGGAGCGAGGACAGTAGAGTCTTCCCCCCACCGGCAGCTAGCGTCTGGCGTACCGTTTCCTATAGGCTTTAAAAACAATACTGCTGGCTCTATTCTCACTGCTATCCAAGCTGTAGGGGTGGCAAGCAAGCCCCAAACGTATATGGACATCAATACCCACGGTATCCTTTGCCTTCGCAAAACCCCCGGCAACCCTTGGGGTCACATCATCCTCCGGGGAGGGAAAGAGAGACCGAATTATCAAGAGCCTGATCTTCAGGAAGCTATACAAAGACTCAAAGATGACGGCTTACCCTCACGTATCCTGATCGACTGTGCCCATGGCAATAGCACCAAACAGGGAGAATGCCAAAGCAGAGTATTTGAAGCTGCCCTAAAGCTTCGGCAACGCTATCCCGAAATACGCGGCCTTATGCTAGAAAGCTACCTGAAAGCCGGCAAACAGCCCTTCCCTACTTACCCTCAACCTATCTTAGCTGGCTTATCCCTGACAGATCCGTGCCTAGGCTGGGAGGAAACAGAAGACCTCTTGCAGAACCACGTATTTTGTTTTCTGAGCAGGAAAAAATTTGTATAAAAAACAAAACCCAGCTAACGGGCATGCGAATGTATTGCATAAATCCGGCTAAAAACCATTGAAGGTCACTCTGTGAGCCCCCTTTGCCTTATGGCTTCATCTCTTAGTGGCCTAAATGGCTTTGAGCCAATCTACACCCAAGGCCCCTTGAGAGGGGCCTTTCTTTAGAAGTTAAAGGATGCTATTCAGGATGTTAGGGCGTCTCGTTCAGGTCAATACGTTCGAAAGCTTTAGTGAATTTATTAAGTTTATGTTTCTCCAATTGTGTTATGAAATAAGGAATGATAACACCTTTTGACTTCACCAATTCAAAATGCTCGTAAAGTAGATTCAGAGCCAATTCATGTGGATTTTTTCCACATAAAAGTTCGTAGTATTTTTCTAAAATGGCAAAATAGTATTCAGATAATCTTTGTTCGTATGGATGCGGCTCACAGTGTATGGAGGTTTTGGATGGATTCAAAAGCTCTTTGATTTCTGGTCTAAAGTCTACCCGAATCACTGGATCCGCGATAACTTCAGTAAAAGCCGCAAGCAAGTTACTGATCCCCCTTAGGTCTTTGTTTTTTAAATAGGCTTCGTAAGGGTTTTCGCGGCCTTGCTTTAGTAAGGATTGCGTTTTGGTGCTAAAGATTATATTCTGTATGCTTTCTTGACGAATCACCGAGGCGTAGATATTTTCATATAAGACATTAAATATGTCATGAATAAACTTAAGTTTTTTGATAAAATCATCAGGACACTTGCTGTGTACCAGCATTCCATCAATAGACTGAGATATTCCCCCTAGAATGGTACTCAGTTCTTCTTGATTTAAGTTGCCTAGATGATAGTTCAAAATGCTTTCAAGATCCTCCAAGCTTTTAAAAGTTTTTCTCTGCAGTTTCTTGGTAAACAGATTGTTTAAGATGCAAATCTTTTTTGCTGCATTTTCGATATACTTTAGGGCTACAAAAATGCAATCCAAGTCGTTTTCAAACTCTCTGCACTGATTCATCCCTATTTGACCCAATAATTCCTGAATAGGTTCTTCGTGAATCAGCCCAAGTTTTTCGTATGATGAAAGTTCGACCTCCAAGGCCTTATAAGTTTCTTCATCATAATGTGTTAGTGTCGGTAGCGCGCGCACAGCAGCTTGAACGATTGCTTTTATATCTAGTTTGCCTTCAGAATCGTCATAATATTGATAGCACCCTGTGAATATTATAAGATTGGTTTCTTCATCAAAATGTGTCGCCTCTAGAATATTTTTCGTTTCACGCTCAATGTTCAATTTGATTAAATTCTGGACTTGAGGTGTTTGTATCCATTCGTTTTTATTGAACTCTTCCATGACGCCTCTCAGATAACCAGATATATCACAGTCGTGAATAATTTTCTTACCATTCAAAATTTCCCCAAAAAGCTTTTCCAGTTCCTGGGTAAGGACTTTGAAAAGCTCAGTTTTTTGACTTGTATCTGCCCGCGCACATGATTCTCGGATACGCACATTTAGGGGGAAGCTCGCATTCGACGCAAAAGCCTCATAAAGCTCTAGTTTTTGGTGTTCTAGGGCATTATTTATTAAGTCGATGCTTATTGGCTGTTTAACGCTGTAATCATTATATTCAACAGTGTTTTGGAGGATATCCTTAGCTAGACCTAGATCACTCCGATATATCCCAGTGCCTAAGTGCCAGCGAAGATAAGGGCTCAGTGAATCATTATGAATGATGTTCTTGACGATAAATTCTGCTTTTGTGCCACTGAGTTCTTCATCTTTTATCTGATCCAAGAGCGTCAAAATGGCCTTAATATTAATAGTTGGATTTTTTTTTGTGCTGGCTAGATACAGAAAATACATCAGTCTCTTGCTCGGGCTTTCCATAAGGGTGGAGGCATCGTTTAAGCCCTCACGGATAATCCTGACCCCTGGTTGCCGTTCCACCCACGTTGGATGATTCTGGGAGACTGGTGCATTTTCCGTATTAGAAGACGTTCTTGGTGAATTCTGATATGAGTTACTGATATTAGGTGTGATAGGGTTCATTCTCTTATTAAAGATTATTAATCTCTTTTTTGCAATAAAAAAATACCATTTTTGTTTTTAAATCAATAAATGAAAAATTTCGCTCGCATTTATGTTATCTGCTCAGACAACAGAGTCCGCTTATCCGGATCCGCGCTACGGGCTAGGTATTGCGCCTCAGGATTCCTTTTTTGAATTATTCCAGGTGCGTCGAGTTTTAAATTAAGTTGATATAGCGTATAAACTTTTTGAGAATATAAAGGTATTTAATTCAGTAGTTTTCTTTTTTAACAGGCTACATCAAATTAATAAGGTGCATCATATTCAATTATAGTGTCTTCATCCAGTAATCTACTTTCGTATTCATGTTCTATATATTCTTCTCTGTTTTCTGTAGATTCATTAGACCTCTTCGGAAACTAGGTATTTGGGGGCTAGGCAGAAAAAAATAAATGAAGAAGCGGAGCTGTACAAAAGGGTACATGAGGATTCTGACCTATCAGGCATAGCTCGTAGAGCGAAGCCTGAATGCGTTTTTGACAAACCCAGGGAGCAAAAGACACAGTTTCCGAAGAAGTCTATTGAAAAGTTCTTCGATCTCTGGTCTATATTCCCCGTTTGTATCGGTATTAAAGAGAACTTCAGAAAAAGTTTCAACGAACACATTCATTTATGCGAATCATAAGGTATGAGCTCTCTTCGCTATTCTTCGCTCTCTCTGAGCTCTTCGCTTTCTTCACTCTCTTCGAGTGCTTCGCTTTCTTCGAACTCTTCGAGCTTTTTATAAAAGATGTTGAATTCTTCTGAACTCAAGCTGTCTGAATGACGCTCTAAAATATTTTTGAGTTTTTCCAAGTCTTCAAACGCTGTTTCCTGCAGTTCCCCCTCAAATATATTGTTTAAGATTTGAAACTTTTTTTCTGCATCTTGGATATACTTTAGGGCTACAAAAATGACCTTCAAATCGTCTTCAAGCTTAAAATCAACCTCACTGCACTTATTCATCCCTATTTGAACTAATAATTTCTGCATAGGTTCTTCGTTAATCAGCCCAAGGTTTTTGTATACTTCAATTTCATCAATAAGGCATTGAAGCGTTTCTTGTGTTGTTAGCATGCGTGCAGCAGCTTTAGCGATGTCTTTTCTATTTAGTTCCCCATTATAATATTGCATGCATGATTGAATGACTACAAAGCCGGCAGACACGCTCAAAGATGATGCAGATAGAATAGCTTCCGTTTCACGCTCAATCATCAATTTTATTAATTCCTGGAGTTTAGGCTCTTGTGTCCATTCGTGTTTATGGAATGCTTTCATGACGCTATCCAGATAGGAGCATTCAGTATGGCCGTAAAAATTCTTAAGACAGCATTGAAAAAAACCATCATCACCAACTTTAATAATTTTTTTAAAAAGAGCTTTGAGGTGCTTAAAAAAGATTTTGAAAAGCTCAGTTTTTTGACTTGTATCTATCCGCCCATATAAATTTCGCATACGCACATCTAGAGGGAGAGCTGAATTACATGCAAAAGCTTTATAAAGCATTGGCTTCAGATCTTCTGGGGCCTTATCTATTAGTAAGATGCTGATCGGACGACGCTCTTGTTTGGGGAGTATCAAATGCCATGTTTTATCACGATATTTAACCGTTTGCAGGAGGATAGCCTTGATTTGATCTTGATCAGTTGTATTCGCCAATATCGCAGTAGCTAAACGCAAGCGAAGATCATACTTCAATGATGTATGATGAATGATGTTCTCGACGATAAATTCTGCTTTGGTGCCAAAGAGTTCTTCATCTTTTATCTGATCCAAGAGCGTCAAAAAGGGATCAATATTATTAGTTGGATTTTTTTGTGTGCTGGCTAGATCCAGAAGATACATCAGTCTCTTGCTCGGTCTTTCCACAGGGGTGGAGGCATTGTTTAAGCCCATACGGATAATATCAACCGCTTTTTTCCGCTCTGGACACGTTGGATGATTCCGGGAGACTGGTGCGTTTTCCGTATTAGAAGACGTTCTTGGTGAATTTTGATATGAATGACTGATATTAGGTGTGATAGGGTTCATTCTCTTCTTAAAGATTATTAATCTCTTTTTTGCAATAAAAAAATACCATTTTTGTTTTTTTAAGAAACTGTATTCACAATTTAATAAAAAATGAGTTATAAAATTGACTAAGGGAAGAATCATGACGTATCGAAGCGACTTAACGGATGCACAATGGGATCTTACCAAAGAACATTTGAATACTGGGAGCTATGGGAGAAGCCGAAAACATAGCCATCGAAAGCTTATGAATGCTGTATTTTACATTACTAAAACAGGGTGTCAGGGGCGTTTTTTGCCCCATGATTTCCAGCCATACTCGACTGTGCACAGCTTTTATTAGCGTGCCAAAAAGAAGGGGATTTGGGCAAAAATGATGAAGGACCTTGTCCAAAAAAGCCGGATAAAAATGAAGAGAGTCCGACCCCAGTTACAAAAAGATGGGTCGTTGAAAGAACTTTTGCTTGGCTCAATCACTTCCGAAGACCCTCCAAAGATTACGAAATCGCTCCCCAATCTGCCCAAAATATCCTTATCATCGCCCATTCCATGCTCCTTATTAAAAGACTTACTTAACTATGCATATAGGTTCTAAGAAAATCCTAGATACAAACCACACTGGTAAACACAGAGGGCTGCAAGGTAGGCAAAGCTAGTCATAAATAAGAATTGCACCAAGGGCCAACGCCAGGAACCAGTTTCTTTACGAACGATGGCCAGCGTACTCGTACACTGCAGGGCAAACATATAAAATACAATGAGACTGAGACAACGTAGAGGCGTGTAGAAACGCTGGCCCGAAGCGTCTTTTTGGCTCAGTAATACGCTAGAAAAGCGAGACCGCGTAATGGGAGAAGTGCCGCAGCAGCCACAGCCACAGTCTTGCAGGGGCTGGGCTTTGTCTTCTATATGGTAAATCATCCCCAAGGTACTGATGAAAAGCTCCCTGGCTGCGAAAGAGCTGAAGATGCTGATACTCACCTTCCAATCATAGCCCAGGGGAGCCAGTATAGGCTCTATAGCCTTACCGAGAGAGCCCACATAAGTATTTTCTATAGAAGGCTGCTGGAAAGGCTTAGGCCTAGGATAGTGGCTCATAAACCAAAATATAACTGAAAAAGCCAAAATAAAGGGCGCTGTATGGGTGAAAAAGCTACGAGCCTTGTCATAGAGGCTAAAGGCTATAGTACTGAAAACAGGCCACTGGTAGGGAGGAAGCTCCATCCAAATACCTTTTTTTTCACCCTTTAAAAGATATTTTCTAAGACAAGCCGCTAAACCTAAAGCAGCGAGCGTAGAAACAACATAGCAAGCCATTAAAAGACCTGCCTTTTGCCATAGAGGCGTAAGTGGGGATGGAAACAAAACTCCAATAAAAATAAGATAAATTGGCAAGCGAGCAGAACAGCTGATCCACGGGGCGATCAGCACGGTTGACAAACGTTCTGGCCAGGAACCTATCGTGCGGGTAGCCAAAATCCCCGTTATGGCACAGCTATAAGAGCTCAGCAAGGGGATAAACGAACGGCCTTGAAGGCCAACTTTGCGCATAGGGCCATCTAATAAGAAAATAGCCCGGGGCAGATAGCCGCTGAGCTCTAATACTCCTATAAAAAAGAAAAGAATGAGAATTTGTGGCAAAAATAAGACTACGTTTGCAAGGCCTGCTAAGAGACCATCGCAGAGCAAGTCTCGCATCATACTAGGAGGGATGAGGCTAAGATAGCTTTGCAGGCCCTCGAACCCTCTTTCCAAAAGACGCATAGGATAATTCGCCAAATAAAATACCCCCATAAACATCCCCATAAAGACCCCCGCTAGAATCATCCACCCCCCTACAGGGTGCAATACCCACTGGTCTAGTCTGTAAGTTAGGGTTTGGCTTAAGGGCTCTTTTACAACATGCTGGGCCTGAAGAAATTGATCAATGTAGGTATAACGCTGCTGAATGAGATGGGCCTGCCAGTGGGGCTCTGCTACCTTAAGCGCAGCTTGAATGGGGACTAATTGTTCTGCAATGAGGGCGGGGCCCCCAGCTTCTAAGGCGGATCCCTCTAGGTAAGCTAAGGCTTCAGCAGGGCTGGAACCTACAATAGCCTGAACCTGCTCTACACTGTGTTTTACAGGAACCGAAGCACAGAAAAGTCCCTGCCTTTTCGGAAGATCAGCCCTACTCATCCACAGCTTTAGGCGGACAAGGGAGCTTCTATCACGCTCTTGATAGACTAAGACTGGAACACCCAGAAAACCTTCCAGGGCTCTTAGCTGGCTGAAAACCATACGACGCTGCGTGGACTGATTGAGTACCACGATCGTAGGCTTGGCTAGCTCTAGCACTTGCAGGGCAAAGT
>CAZEFS010000027.1:0-11728 GCA_964511545.1 uncultured Opitutales bacterium | reverse complement strand
CTCCTATCGCTACTTCGGCCCCTTGGTGGGGCCCTGAGAGGATTTTTATGAGGTAAGCACTCGTTTGTGTGGGATCAGTCATGGAAAACTAGAGGATAAAGTCTATAAAAAGCCCAGCCTAGTTAAAAAAAATTATAAGATAAAGTTTTATTTTCGGTCTATAAGCAAAAACCTGAAGTCTGAAAAGAGACATAGGAAACTAATAGAACTTCCGATTATGATGAAAAAACCAGGAACATTCAAGTAAAATCCAAGAGGCTCAATAGTAGACAGTCCCCCTTCCTTCAAAACATAAGTTCCCTTACAGCGAGCTTAGAGCTGAAATTACGCCATAGCCGTAAGGGCGAAGGCGAATAAAATTACGCCATAGCTTGAAAAGCGAAGGCGAATAAAATTACGCCGTAGCTTGAAAAGCGAAGGCGAAAGGCCAAGCAAGATCATACGTAGTTCCGCAAGAGGCCTATTTTACCCTTTCTTAGCCATACACACGCCTCAAATGAGTAGGGAGGATTTTTAACTCTTCTCGATATTTAGCGACGGTTCGTCTAGCAATGGGGATGTTGTCTTCTTTAAGAAGCTCTACTAGGGCTTGGTCGCTATAAGGCTTGCGCGGGTCTTCTAGGGCAATCAGCTGGGCTATTTTATCCTTGATAGAGGTATTGGCAATGGCTTCCCCGCTCTCTAATGCGTAGCCTGAGGTGAAAAAAAACTTGAGCTCTACAAGGCCAAAAGGCCCCTGCATGTACTTATTGGCTATAGCACGGCTAACCGTCGTTTCATGCACTTTCAGGGCCTCAGCTACTGTGTGCATGGTAAGAGGATGAAGCTTTTTTATCCCGTGCTCAAAAAAATCTTTCTGAAAAATAAGTAGCTGCTTTGCAATACGGGCTAAGGTGCTTTGTCGCTGCTCAATCGCCTGCATAAGAAATTTTCCTGATTGTAGCTTACTCTTAAGGTATTCTTGGTCGCTAGAAGGCAGTACTGCCTGGCTGAGTAAGTTTTGATAAATAGGATTCAGCCGTAAAGAGGGAATGTAGTCCCTATTTAAGCTCACGTTCCATTGGCCAGCGGCATCTTTTTCTACGAGCACATCTGCCAGCACAGCTCTATTCGTATCTTCACTAAAGCGGCGGCCTGGTGCTGGATCTAAAGAGGCAATGATAGCTAGAGCCTTTTGCACATCTTGTAGGCTTGCTTGCAGTTTCTTAGCCAGATCTTGTATGCGCCTTCGAAGCAGCAGATCAAAATGCTCTTTTAAAATGGTATAGGCTAAAGTCTCCTCCAAACCTTTATAACGTAACTGATAGAGTAAGCATTCTTTCAAGTTTGCAGTACCTAGGCCAATAGGATCGAGTCCTCGTAAGAGCTCTAAGGCACTCTCTACAATACTTAGGGGCTGGCCTACAAGCTCTGCTATAGCCATAGGCTCTAGGGTGAGAAATCCTCTATCATCCAAACAACCAATAATATAAGGGAGGATCTGGCGCTCTGCAAGAGAGCAGTCTGCCAGTTTGATCTGCTCCATAATATACTCTTGGAGAGATGTTTCGCTGACAAACGAGTCAAAGAAATGCTGCCTACGCTCTGCTTGCTCAGCACTGTAGTTCGTATGAGCATCTTGGCGAAAGTCTTCACGCCAGTCTTCATCCATTTTTTTGAGAATGGATAAGCCCTGCTCAAAGTTGAGATCCTCTCTCATGCCCAAGACATCTCCTTCTTCTTTTTCCCCAGCAGCTATATCCCCAGAAGCCACAGCCGTCGGGGAATCCAGGCTCAGGTTTGGGCCCGAAAAATCTTCTTCTAAGGTAGGATTTGTCTGTAGTTCTTCTAAAACCATATCCCTCAACTCCAACATGGGGGCCTGAAGAATCTCTAAAGACCTTCGCATCTGCGGCGCAATAACCTGAACTTGTGTCTGGGCCTGTCTAAGCCCTTGATGCATTAGAAGACTAGAACTCATCAGCTCTTAACAGTAATGAAAAAATAAAATTAAGCAAAGATTAAATTGAATAATGCTTCAGTGCTGAAATCAAACATAAAATAATAGAAAGAGAAATCTTAGTTTGTTAATGGATAATTATTATCAAAAACAAAATATCAACAATAAATATAAATTTGTTGTTGATATTTGTTGAATTTGTTTTAAGGTTGAGCCTTCTAACTCATATAAACATCTCTAAACATCTATGCAAAGTAACTTAAACAATCGTGTTTTTAACCCTAACGATCACACTAGCTGGAGGTGGAATGATCCTGTATTGGCAAATACACCCATCAGTGAAGCAGAAGCTAGGCAAATTACCCAAATTGCGCGTCATTTGGGAGGGGAATTTAGCTTTCTCAGTAGAACGTCTAACCCCGATATTTTAACAGCTGTCACGAATCATAATTTACCCGAAGCCCAGCAGCTGATTGCCCGCCGCGCGGCCATCATCGTGACAGCCCAGATGAAAAACGGTATTCCGGTAAGAGATGCCAGCAAAGTAGACATCCATCATCAAATCAATACTTTTTTCGAAGGCTTACCCGAGGACCTAAAAATTGAGGAAGAACAAAAAACCCTCATACACAAAACGATCGATAGTTATTTTACTGCAAAAGAATTTCGAGTCGGTCGACGCAAACTGAATAGCTATGACGCTTTTCCTAAAAACACTCAAAATCGGCCTGAAATGACTAAGGCAAATTTACTTAAGTTCTTTCATCACATGATTGCTGATATTCCATCCGAAGTAGCTCAGGATAGCTATATACGTTTAAAAAATGACAAACCTGTTAAAATCAACGATCAGATATATGTTTTTTTAAGTTGTGCCTTTGGATACTTAAAAAATGTGTATGAAGGCATTCAGGACAGCCCCAATCGCAATGTTTTGAATCACCTCATCACCTCTCCTACCATCGTAAACGCTCTAAAACTAGCCATCATCAAAGGTATACCCGCTAAGGCCTTAGGGCATAGCTTGGGGCATATCGGAAATGATCCACACGCGATAGCTCAGTACCTCGTCTTCATCAGTGAAGTTTTTAAACATACTAGCGTAGAAGATAGGGCTGTCATTCTAAACTCTGCTGAGTACGTTCAAATTCTATTTGAAGCCTCTCAATCAGGAATAGAAGCGCTGCACTTAGCGAGCAGCCTATATATAAACGAAAATCATCCCTCTAGCTTTATGAGGATCAATACTATAAAAGAAAAAATGGATTATATAAACTTAGCTGTGAGTTTAGTCCATGCACCTGATAGCCAAGCAATCCATTCAGATTTTATGAACGCTTTGCTCAGCAATAAAAAAGGAGCGCAAGCGTTAAGCTATGCACGATACGTAGAGCTGCACGTAGGGCTGGATAAACATTGCCTCGCGAAGTGTCTGTCTACAGTACTCAGTTCAAATAATGCCCCTTCGGATATAGAAGTGATAGCTGACTATATCTGTCTAGTTGGAAAAGCTTTACACATACATGTTACCACCTTATATTCAATGTGGAAAAGCATGGTGAGTACTGTGTTTTCCACTTATTATCAAAACGCTCATCCTGGCGAACAAGCAGATCTTATTTTAAAAGATGAGGCTATGAGCCTTACTTTTTACAGGGCACAGTTAGTAGGGCTAGATGCTCATACTATCAGTTATATTTTGCACGAACACCTGGATATTCAGGAAACCTGTTTATTATTTAATTTCTTATTAGACATTCTAGAGGCAAACATAAAAAATACAGATGCTGCTCTTATAAAGGTCTTTTTCGAGAAAGTGAATTACGCAGCCTATACCTTAAATGAAGCACGCAAAAAGGACTTAAGCCCTACCTCTGTAGGGCATTTAATCAGCATTGCTGCGAAGGCAACAGTAGGTATCTTAAACTTAAACCTAGCGATGAACGTGTTTTCTAATTATTTGTCTACATATGAAGAAAGACAAGCAACTTCAGTCGGGATCGGCGGTATAGCAAACTTGAACCTAGCCATCAACCTGATCTCCAACCATGGCCTTAGCAGCGAGGAATTAAATACATATCTCACCTTAGACCAAGCTCTCAAAACCTTCAACGATCACCGCTATCAAAACAAAAGCAGTGATTTGTTGGTCGCCATCATTCGCCAAGCCCTGAAGGACCAAGAGATCGCCCAGCTTCGCAGACAAGTAGAGGAGCTGAAAGACCTGCCGAAAGAACAAGATCAGTCCAGCCTACTATAGTCATCTATCACTCATCCAGTAGTTCATACCCCCCATTCCTTCCGCCCACTCAAAAACTGGCTGATCTTCTGGCATAGGTGGGTATGCCTTTCGGTACTTTCTTGGTTTCGAATAGCCATGGCGTAAGCTACGGGGTCGCCGACGAGGAAGACCTTTTTGCGCCCACGGGTGATAGCGGTGTACACGAGGTTTCGCTGCAGCATCATGAAGTGCTGCTTGAGTAAGGGTATCACCACGATAGGAAACTCACTTCCTTGGGATTTATGAATACTCATCGCATACGCCAAGGCTAAGTCCCCTAGCTCCAGGCGCTCGAGTTCTACTAGCTCTTCATCAAAGCGTACACGAACGCGGGCCTTTTCAATATCCAGGTCTTCAATGTAGCCGATATCCCCATTAAAGATATTTTTATCATAGTTGTTTCGCATCTGTATCACTTTATCCCCTACACAAAAACGGTTAAACCCGCTTAAAAGGCCTACTTTGCTAGGGTTTAAGGTCTCTTGGAGGCGTTTGTTGAGGTTGGCTATGCCGACTGTCCCCTTGTGCATGGGAGCCAAGACCTGTATGCCTAAGGAGTTGGCATCCTGCGGGTAGTGCCGCGGAAGGTAGCTAGCGCAAAGTTCTACGATACAGTCTATACAGGCCTCTGGGGTATCGGCTTTGATAAACTGCAGGTCTACATGCAGATTCACTGTTTTTGTGTTTTGGACAAGCTCTGGCACCTTAGCATCTCCGTGGAGGATGCCGTGGGCTACGCTGACAATGCGGCTCACTTGGCTCTGGCGAAAAATGGTGTTGAGGTAACTCACCTGAAAGGTGCCAGACTCGATGAAGTTTTTTAAAATCGCCCCCGCTCCCACCGAAGGCAGCTGATGAATGTCCCCTACGAGCAGAAGGTGCGTGCCGGGAAGGAGGGCCTTGAGGAGGGCGGCCGTCAGCTTGGTGTCTAGCATGCTGCTTTCATCGAGGATGACAAAATCGGCCCCCAGGGGCTGGTCTTCGCCGAGGATGAACCTACCTAAACTGGGGTCAAACTTCAGGAGCCGGTGGAGGGTGTGGGCCTGCGTCCGGGTTGCCTCTGTCATGCGCTGGGCGGCTCTGCCCGTCGGGGCGGTGAGGGCTACGCGGACTTTTTTGGCCCGCAGGATGTCGACCAAGGCCTTGAGAATAGTGGTTTTTCCCGTACCGGGCCCACCGGTGATGATGCTCAGCTTGGCTTCTAGGGCCTGGAAAATGGCTGACCGCTGCAAGGGATCAAACTCAAAGCCCAAACGCCCCTGCGACCATTCCACAGCTTTGTCCAAAACCATCGGCGGCAAAGCCGACGGACTCTGGCTCAGTAAGGCCAATTTACTGGCAATACACGCTTCTGCTTTATACGTCGCTGGTAGTTGGTAGAGCATTACAGAGGATGAAATTGGAAAAGGAGATGAGAGAGAGAAAGAGAGTAGATAAAGCTAAAATAAAGCCTATTCAAAGATAAACCCCTCCCATCTTGCGATTTATTTGAATCAGGGAAAGGAAAAACTGAAGAAAAACCCTCTAATCCCATTTTTTAAGGATTGACAGCTTTTATCAACCCAAACCCTGCTCCTCTCTCTCCGCTTAAAATGCCATACACTAGACCGCTTGGGCAACCAGGCCTTTCATTCCCTAGAGTCCAAAGCAGTCTAGCGCTATTTCCTTCCTTATTTATTTTGATTTATAATTATTACAAAAAAATTTTCAAAAAAATCAAAAAAAACCTTGCCTCCTCAAAATAAATCTTTTATTTCAGGACTTACATACCGGTAATTTGCCTTCAGGTGTTAAAAATAAACAATAAAATAAATTAAGTTCGTTTAATCTTAAAGTATTAAAAATATATGAATACGAGACCAACAAATCAGGCACCATTGCAACTATTATATGATCAACTACTCGGCATTGTAGATAATAACAATCCAACCGAATTACAATACAGAATTACTCAGATTAATAATAACTTCGCTCAGAGAGCAAGCTTCTTAAATGCTTTTAATCACGCCCATCCTCAAGTCCTAAATAGAGCTAATGATGGGTTTGATAGAGCTACGCAAGTCATACAAATTTTAGTAAATAATGGTTTCTACAGGCTTGATACATTGAGAGAGGCTAATTTGCACATATATACAAACTTACACGCAGCCATTGCAAATGACAATTTGCTTGATGTTCAAGCTATGGTTAGCGTTATGGAACCTCACCGTAAGCTCCTAATCCTCAACGTCTTGAACGGCGATAACCAAACTCTCTTAGACATAGCCATTATAAGAAATCACTATCAACAAACAAACAATCAATTAGTACAAAACACAAGAAATAACATAATGTTAATCCTAAGAAACAATGGTGGAACGGAAAGAAATCCAAATATACCAGCAGTAATACCAACTAGAGGCCCAGCCCACCAGAATATTAACGATCCTGATCATCCCGATTTATGGTAAATCGTTTAAACCTCAAATCTAAAAAAACATGAATACAGTTCAGCTCAATCAATCTTATACCAAGATACATGAGGCAATCATCATAAATGATTCAGCCACAGTTCAAAACAATGTTCAACAAATTACTCATCATGCAAGTCTTAATCAAATAAAGCAGATTCTCAGCCATCAAATGAGTGATGGCACAACTCTTATAAGACTAGCGAATGGCAATCAAGCAAATGCAGAGCAAAAATTCAGTGAGGCAATCCAAGATGTACAGAACTATCAAAAAGGGGGTGCAGCTGTTGTAAAGTTAGCTACTGGTCAACCCATACCTGTGCAAAAAAGATGCGAATATGCTCAGCAAGGCTTAACCCAAGCTAACCACATAGTACAGTCTTTGAAAAATCTTCAAAACTCACAGACTATGTAGAGTCTAATAAAGCCGTCTCTCTCCTCTCATAACCCTCATCACCCTCTCGTTTTCCCTGTATCCAACAAACACAAGATACAGGGAAAACCCTGAAGCAAAATTTAAAACGCTCAAGAAACCACAACACCAAAAATAAGCCCTCTCATCAATTTTGATAAAGATTTACCAATATATTTTCATCAAGTAAAAAAAACTTAATTTTAGGCTTGACTTTTTGTGTCAATTTTTATATGTATCAATCGATACTTTATTTTCCCCAAGTATTGTACTCATTTATAACAACTTAACTTAACACTACAACAATAACAAACTATGCAACCTAAATTACCTTCTTGGCTCCAACCCACTGCTACCCGCAATCAAGACAATAGCGATGTACTAAAAAAATTTGAGGAAGCAAAAAAAGAGCGTGAAAAGACGATACTGCCTGCGAATCGAAATGACTCAAACAAGATCGATGAAAATTCCCCCACTCTTGTACCTACCGGAAGCTACGGCACTCGCCCAATTAAAGCTGTTACTGTGTATGATCCGGTCTTTCCCTCTAATGCTTTCCAAGACGATTCCTTTGCCACTCAGTATGAAGAAGTTCAAATCGGTACTTCTCTAGCGGTCAACCCTAAGGCTCCAGATCCTGTCCTAGAGAACAGCCATTTGGTAGGACGTATAGCTATTAGTACAGCAAAATCAATAAGTGTATGGGATTGCCTCTCTGAGGCCCTTACCTCTAATAAACTAAAACAACAATTCTTTCAAACTATAAATACTGAAGACAGTTATCGTTTTAAAAGATCTGAACAACACAACATTTATACCTCTCCTTTAAACTTGAGGAAAATAGACAATTATTTATCTCTCCATACTCATAAAAAATTTACTCCTTTCCTAGCCAAAGGTATTTTGATTGGCCCAGATTTATTCTTAACAACCAGCCATTACTGTAAAACAAGTAGTGCTTTTATCTCTAAGATAAAGATTCAGCTAGAAACGCCTACTCCCCTAGACGCAGAGCTTGTCTTCGGCGGTTTTACACAAGAGAATGACTTTGCTATTTTCCGCCTTAGTCCTTCTACACCTAACCCCTATCTCAACAATGAAACGCATCGGCACTTCGCGACCATTGGATCTGGATCTGGACAATCTGAGCTCCATCATATCCTCGATTGTCCTAAGATTTTACCCTTTCCACCTCCTCAAGAAGAAGCTACCTTATCTACTAAGCCAGGAGACTCTGGGAGCCCTGGCTTCAACACAGCAGGAGACCTCATAGGTATCTATAGTTATATAGAAGATGATCTCAACTGGTTTATAACGCTTGAGAAAATCTTTTTTTGTCTGCACGACTACAGTCAAGATATGCCTGGAGATACAGACGCTACTCGTGCAAAACGTGCAAAAGTTAAAGCTCTTTATAAAGAACTACGCCAATTTCATCCAGAGTTAGCGAAGAATCCAAAATTCCAGCTTTCCTCTCTATCCGCTGGCTTTGAAGACCGCCCCTCCTCCCTCCCCCCTTCCGTCTTGGATCCCTCAGAAAGCAAAGAAATTTTTCTAGAGTATAAGCGTAGGTTCGAGCCTATCTCTCTCCGTCAAGAGTTTCACGGGGGCGGCCCTCTAGATATATTAGCCAGTGTAAGAAGTGGTAAAATAACCCAAGAGCAACTGAACAACGATGCCAACTTGAACCAACGCTATCAACAAGGGTTAGACATTGAAAGAAATAAAGGGATAAAAGCAAACGCCAATAACCCAGTAGTCGAGCTTACGCCTCTCCCTTTACAAGATCAATATAACAGTTTAGAGACTTTGTATAATCAAGCTCTTAACAAAGGTATCCTTCAAGAATTAACACATGCCCATAAAGATACAATAAAAAATATAATAGGCAATAAACAGTCAGATAGAAAAATAATGCTCGAAACTTGTCAGCAAATTTTCAAAATTCTATACCCTGATTCCACTGGAGGTGATATAACTACAAAAGATCACTTTGTATTAAGCTTTCCTAATAATTTTAGATGTATGATAGACGGTCAGAATAGGGGTAATCTATCCATCCCAAAAAACAAACCTGGTACGCAAACTTACAAGCAATATAATAAACAAGCTGCTGAACTAATCAGTCATCAACTAAAAGCACTTTTCAGGAAAAACAACTATATACTAGAATAACTAACCCCCCCTCCCCCCCTACACTTTTAGCTTGAAATAGATTTCACAATTCCTTACAGTTAGTTTCTTACAATCAAAACCATGAGCCATGAAATAGATATATTCCAGAGTTTACTGAGCCAGTTTGGGGACTCTATTCGCCTGCCAAACCTGAAGGTCGATAACGATGGCTACTGCTGCCTGGCCTTTGATGCCAAGGTGCACGTCCACATGCAGGTGAATCGAAAGACGCATAACCTCATCTTTTTTTCAGAGCTCGGCACGGTCAATGAATGCGACAAGCTGCATACCTTTACAGAGCTCCTCCAGGCCAATACGAACCTCCCCGCCCTTCAGGGCTGTACGCTAGGCTACAATCCCAAGACGACGATGGTCACCCTCGCCTACCAAGAGCCCCTGCGCAACTTCGACTTTCCTAGGTTCGAAGGCTTTTTACGCTTCTTTGTAGAATCCTCTCAGCAGTGGATGGATAAGCTCGTGGATATCAAACACTCCACCTACATGCCAGAAGGCGTCTTCCACGCCGACGACTACGATACGAGCCAGATGCTCTCCGTCTAGGGCACAGTTTATTTCTCTAGTCTCGTATTTACCTTTTTCTACCGCAATACAGCTCTGTTTTAGCTTATTGAGAAAGGCAGAAAGCTTATCTCAATCCCATAGCTTATAAGCCCGTACATTATTAAAGATTTATCATCTTGCAATCTTTAGTTTTTTATTTTAATTCCATAAGTACATAAAAATAAGTATATAAAAGTACGTATATTTATTTTTGTACTAAAAAAAAATAATCAACCACCATTAAAAAAATATTAATCTTATGGATAAACCTATAAGCCCTCCAATTAAACAAGATCAGCCTTTCCTTCATGCTCCAGTAATAGGCCTTAATGAAAATAATGAGTTTATATTTGGTAAAGTAAGGGAGGCAACAAACTCCTCTGACCCCATCTATAAAGCATCACAAGAAAAGTTTGAGAAGCTTTGGCTAGAACAAGAAACCAGAGAGCAAACAAATCTTGCTGAGAGGCAATTTAAGATAGTTGAGAGAGCTTGTGCAGCTGTCAAGCAAGCCCATAACGAAAATACGGGATTAAATGAATTGCCCAGAATGCAAACTCATGCTATTGTTGACCCTTCGATTAACCTGGCTCAACAACATATTCTTGAAAAAGTTTGGGACAGCAAAGCTCCTTGTTTGCCTTCTCTTAAAGAAGATGAGGCTCAACATGAAGAAAGCGGCGATAGCATGCAAGTCTAGAAAACGACAGGCATTTTTTATTGATTCTAAGCTAGGCTAAGTTCCTGAGTCTAGTCTCTTAGGGCATTACTAACAATTAGAAGCTTATAGCTTCTTAATGTGTAAGTGATGCCCTTTTCTTATTTTACTAAAATGAGAAAATCAGCTGATCGCATAGCTTTTGATATACTTTTTAAAATTAAAAGTATTATCTTAATTTTTCTCAAACGGATCCTTCCCCCCTAGCCCAAAAATTCCAGCAAATCCTGGGCACTTAGGCTTTTATGATCAGCCCCGTGCAAGTCCCGCTCTATCCTGCCTTCGCGCATGAGGAGCGTCCGGTCCCCATATTCTAGGGCCTGAGCCATGCTGTGGGTGATCATCAGGGCCGTTAAGCCCCTTTCGCTAACGAGCCTTTGGGTCAGGCCTAAAATCAGTTTCGCCATCTTCGGGTCTAGCGCTGCCGTGTGTTCATCAAGCAGCAAGATCTTCGACGGCCGCAAAGTCGCCATGACAAGGCTCACCGCCTGGCGCTGCCCGCCAGATAGAGCCCCTATAGGGTCTTTTAGGCGTTGCTCTAGGCCAATTTGAAGGTCCGCTAGGCGCTCACGAAATGCGTCCCGCTGCTCAGCAGATAACGCAAGGGCGAATCCTCGTTTTTCTCCTCTCTTACTGGCAAGAGCCAGGTTTTCTTCTATCGATAAGCTCCCGCAAGACCCCAGTAAGGGATCCTGAAACACACGGCTGACAAAGCAAGAGCGCCGCAAGGTCCCCCAGCGGCTGACGTTGATGCCGTCTAGCTCTACTGTGCCTTGGCTAGGCAAAACGTCCCCCGCTAAGACATTCAGCAAGGTAGACTTCCCCGCCCCATTCCCGCCTATTACGGTGACAAACTCAGCGGTGCCAATCGTCAGGCTACAGTCTTTTAGGGCATGGTTTTCCAGCGGGGTCCGGCGGTTAAAATAAACGTCAACGTGCTTTAGCGCTATCATAGAAAGGTGCTTAGGGCCTCCGTCTAAAAAAGGTTTTACGCAAGCGTGGCACTACCATCGTACAGCCTACCAGCAAGGCGGTCAGGAGATTAAGGTCCGAAGCCCTGAGGCCCAGGTCCGTACTGTTTAGGGCAAAGGCTATCACGCAGCGGTAGACGATAGAGCCTAGTATGAGGCTAAAGACGACTAAGGCGTACCGGCGCGTCGGGCACAGGGCCTCTCCTAGGATGACAGAGGCT
>CAZEFS010000026.1:4043-11919 GCA_964511545.1 uncultured Opitutales bacterium | reverse complement strand
CTCGCCCAGAAACCAGGCTTCGGGCTTCGCTCGGCGAGCTACGCCCGACACGTCGCTGCAAGAGCTACGCCCGGCAGGCCAACTAAGATAATACTTAGGTCCGCAAGTGGTCTAGTTTTTAGCCTTAGCTATTCGATGGTTTTAGGGACAATAAAAACCCCGAGTTATTGAAAACTCGGGGTTTTTAGAAATCAAACGCAAAGTTTTTTAAACAGATTCTTTCAAGGCAGAAGAAGGCGTAAACTTAACAGTTTTGCTAGCAGCGATCTTGATTTTCTCTTTTGTTTGAGGATTGACTCCCATACGAGCTTTGCGGCTGACAACCTTAAAGGTACCGAAGCCAACAAGTTGTACTAACTTCTCTTTTTTGATACCCACCTTAATAGCATCTACAACAACGTTCAGGAAACGTTCTGCTTCAGCTTTGGAAGAGTCTTTACCTAGCTTTTTTTGGATTTCATTGATGAGTTCAGCTTTATTCATAATAGTTTTCTTAAGATAAAAGTTACTGACTAAACGAGTATATTTTAAATACAGTAAAGGCCGCAAGGTCAACGAAAAAACGTGAAAGATTAGCTTTTATTTTACTTTTTTAAGTTAAAAAGCCTGAATTTATCCTTAAGAACCAAACCTTTCCTCTTTTTCATCGGTATTTTTGGGCAAAAGAGGGCGATCTGCTTCTTGCTGTTTCTCGGCCCCTTCTTCATAGCAAGCTATCTGAAAGGATTTCACACCTCCTAAAGCTTGGTGTTCTAAAGTTTTTTGAAGGTGGGGAAGATTTTTCTTTAAGAAGTCATAGGCCAAGGTTTCTTCAGCAAAAAAAGCGATCTGAAGAACAGCCTCGTGCATGTGCATATCCACCCGAACTCCATCTAAGATACCTACATTCTGAAGACTCAGCCGTAGCATTCCCCCATTCAGATGAGGCTGCTCTAATACTCGTATGGCAGTAGCTACTTGATCGATAATAGCCTCTAAATGCTTCGTTGTATTCGAGATATCTTGGCTTTCGAAAATTAGGCGCTGGCTCACCTGTCTTTGGACCTCAAAAAAAGAAGGGAGAGGCTCCTCAAGATCTTCTTGCTGTTTTTTCTTTTCCCTGGCTTCAGTAGAATCTACCACTCCTTCCTCTAATTTCTTTTCAAATCGATAAACCCAATCAGCCTCCACCGAAGGTAAAAGTATAGGACCAGCTGACGAGCTAAGGCCTTGTTCTTTGGCTCCCGACAACCTATAAGGTTCTTCCCATGTGCTAGACATAATCCCCCTACCCTAGATCTTTTGCCTTTACCCTACAAGCATTTATTAGACCTAGTGCATACACCCACACCAGTGCTGACCGTAGAAACTACTAAGCCGCAGCTAATTGCTTCTGGAGATAGTCAACATTACGCTTTAAGTTAGGGTCCTGTTCCATCCAATTTTCAATAGATTTACAGGCATGAATGACAGTCCCATGATCTCTGCCGCCAAAGGCTTCTCCAATTTCTTGCAAAGAATGGGAAGTCATCACTCGGCAAAGATACATCGCAATCTGCCTGGGTAAAGCAATGTTAGCCGGCCTACGTTTACTCAGAAGCTCTGATAAACGTAATTGATAGTGATCCGAGATTTTCTGCTGAATCTTTTCGATAGTGAGTTGATTCCTAACCTCTTCCTGGAGAATATCCTGAAGTAGCCTTTCTAACTGAGGGATATCGATAGGTCTATTGGTTAAGGCTAAGTGCCCTGCAACACGTGTCAGCGCCCCCTCCATGCGTCTAACGTTTCGAGATACTCGCTCTGCCAAAAACTCTAAAATATTAGGCTGTAAATCTAGCCTCATAGCATTTGCTTTTTTAGCTAAAATAGCCATACGTGTCTCAAAGTCTGGGGCCTGTATATCCGTCACTAATCCCCATTGAAAGCGAGAGACTAAACGACTTTCTAGCTTAGCAATCTCTCCTGCTGGCCTATCAGAAGAGAGTACAATTTGCTTACCGGATTCAAAGAGTTCATTAAAAGTATGAAAGAACTCTTCTTGGATCCGCTCTTTTCCGGACAAAAAGTGAATATCGTCAATCAAGAGTAAATCCAGTGAGCGGTAGTGTTTCCTAAAGCGAATGAGAGAGTTTTCCTGAATAGCAGTAATAAACTCATTCGTAAACTTTTCTGTAGATACATAGGCAATTTTTGCCCCCGCCTTCGTATGTAAGACCTGATGCGCCACCGCTTGCATGAGGTGCGTTTTGCCAAGGCCCGTATCGCCATAAACAAATAAAGGGTTATAGGCTCTACCAGGGGTATTCGCTACCGCTATACAGGCTGCATGTGCCAGCTGGTTACCGAGGCCTACCACAAAGTTCTCAAAAGTATTCCTAGGGTTAAGCTTGTAGACAGAAGTGTCTATGGGTTTTTCTTGTTTCTTCGGGCCAAATAATTCTGCTGTCGGAGGGACTATAGAAGAGATCGAAGGCCGGAGGAGAGAGTCTCTTTCTATGGGGCTTGCAGTCTGCAGCTCTACCTTTAGGCTATGGCCCATAGCCATTTGAAGACGTCTTAGTAAAAGGTCCATATAGTTTTCTGCTACCCAAATAGAAGCAAAATCATTAGGAACGGAAAGGACAATTTTCTCCTGAGACTGCTCTAGGCACTGCATAGGCTCAAACCAAGTTTGATACACATCCTGAGGGAAAATGCCTTTTAGATCTTTTTTAATCACTTCCCAAAGTGAGCCTATTTCCATACAAGCAGTTGTCATAAGCGAAGGTTGCAATTGAGGATGTTCAGTAGAAGGTGAGGGGCTCCCATCTGAGAGGGTCAGTTACTTGAATAAAGGGTAGATCTGAAACCTATAGGGAACCATTTGAATACCCCCTACTAAAAACCGTTTTCTTTCCCTGAAGCAAGATCTAGATTTTTACAAGATATTCACTTTTCTTTGTGAATAAGTTTTTGAATAACCGAATAACGCTAAGCCTGAAACAGCTTATATCCTGTATGAGACAGAGCAAAAAGACTATCCACACAAGTTATTTTCGTGAAATTTTTTAAAAAATCCAAAAAACAAAATTTATTGATTATGAATCATTAAAGTCAATAAAGAATATTATTTGTTTTGAATAAAATATAATGATGAAAAATTTAATCAAAAATGAACTATAACTGAATAAATAAAATTAACACATAAAGCACATCGCATATTAAGGACTTTTTTCACTTGCATTAGTAGATCCATAGGTTTAATTTTTACTCAGGTTAAAAAATTATCCTTAATTAATATTATATTATTATTCCTATGTTCCACACTCTTAATAAATGCAACCACTTCACTAGAAATTTTGCTGCCTCTCAGGGTATTGCGAATACATACAGCCCCCATAAAAGGCTAAACTTTAATAATTGTTGTGCCCAGAGGCCCTACTCTGTCGTTGCAGATTTTATCCAGCATGTTGTACCAACTTTGAATCTACTACCTTCTCTTACATATAAATCAATTAAAGACATGACCCCTTTTATCCCGATCAAATATACTATCCCTGCAACTCTGCCTCATACTATTTGTGAACTTGAAGATTCCATCCCCAGCAATTCCATTGAAAATACTGGAATTTACAACACATATATCAAGGAATACTTTAAGGAAAGCGGTTTTATTAGTTTCACAATTGCGGCCAGCACTTTAGCTTATACGATTTATAACGACAAATCTAAAAGACTAGAAAGGGACATGAATAAGCTCAATGATTTATTTAAACAACTAAATGAGCTTGAACAAAATATAAAGAAAAGTTACCAAGAATCTTATACAATCATACGTCCCGAAGACAGAGCAACAGCCTCAAAAATTAAAGATCTGTCTACTCAATTTAAGTTCATTATTGTAGAGATTGAAGATTCCATCACAAGACTCGAAACATATAAATTTAAAAAACTTAGAAATTTTCAAAAAAACATAGAATTGGCAAAATATAAAAAATCAGAAGTAGAATCTTATTACTACATTGCTGAAAGCATATTCCAATGTGAAATTAATAATTATGGTGATGCCAGCAGATCCATTATAAAAGCTTTAAAAAAGTATACGGAAGCCATCCACAACCACAGTAAGCAAAATATTGAAGAAAAATTCAAAAATATTGAACTTTATCTTAATAGTAAACTAGTAGATAAAAAAGAACTCAGCCTTGAAGAAGAAGGCAGTTTCTTAAAAGAAATAACAGATGAAGTCTCGAAGCTTTACAAAAAAAATGATAATTTCAACATTTGGTATAGCGATATCCTAACTTATATTAGCTACGTATTATTTGATAGCTATAATAGAAACCAAAAGATTAGCCCTTCAGGCTTAATACCCACTTTTTTTTCAACTACGGCAACTAAAGTTAATCCAAACAATTACATTGCTTATAATAATGCCTGTTTCCAGTATGGCCATTTAGGGCATCCAGATATAGCTCAGCACTACATTGATCAATCTATAGAAAAGGATTCGCTGTGTACGATCAGTCACTACAATAAGGGTTTATTATTATTTTTAGCTGTACAAAACCTAACTGGAAAAGACTTAGCTGACAAATACAAAGAGGCCAAGCAAGCACTAACCATTGCTGCTAAAACCATAGATCCCCATTACAATTACGAAAAAGAGAAAAATTTAATTCCAGCAACTAAAGCAATAACACAAGTAAATAAACCTTTATCTTCTTTTCCGGCCAAAGCATTGAGCCACCTCTCTCATTTGAAAAAACAAAACATACACCGGGTAAAACATAAAAAGCTTCACTCTAGGTTATTTACCATTGAAAAAATAATTAAACAAATCAATGTCGCTGTGGTTTCTATTCCAAATCCAGATAAATCTGAGAACACCCTTGAAGCAGAAACCATCACTCAGGCAAACTTAAGTTTCTTACAGACAATAACAGCTTCCCTGCAAGAAATAGAGGCTTGTGAAAAAGGTAAACCTTTAGGAAGCTCCAATAATCATTTTAATCGTAAAGATACAGCAGTAGTGCATACTGAAATACTGGATGCAGCTCTCAGAGAATACGAAAATTATTTTATAAATCAAGCTGAAGCTCAGTATTTACAGAAATGGATTATAAATGTTGGCGCAGAAGAGCGTTATGGATTCTAATACTTTCTACCCAGAGCTTACCAGTAGAAATTACTCCTATATCTCTCCGCACGCCCAAGAAAAGCTGAAGCATCTAAAACTTGCCTTCTTGGGCACCGGGCTGAGTAGTTTGATAGCTGAAAGCTGTGTGCGGCTTGGGTTAGCGCAACTCTACCTCAATGATGGGGATAAGGTAGAACTGAGTAATTTAAATCGCCAAGCCTTCAATACGGACCAAATAGGAACTTATAAAGCAGAGGCCTTAAAGGCCAATTTACTAAAAATAAACCCTTTTTGCCAAATAGTGACCCATACCGAGCGTATATCTAGCTTAGAAAGCGTCACAGAGCAACTAGAAACAAGCGATATCATCATCAATACGGTGGATTGTACATCCCTTTATTTTGAAATCATAGACTATGGAAGGCAAAAGGATAAATTAGTCATATGTCCTTTTAATCCTGGCTTTGGGGGCTTGGTTATTTTTTTTAGCAAGGACTCTTCGGAAGCGAGTGAAATCTTTGATCTTAGCGATCCTAGCGCCTTAAACGATATAGAAATTACTAGGCAGCTCTTTAAGCACTATCCAAAACTCAAAACCTTTGAACAAGCCCACCAGCCTATGGAAGGATTTCTCAAAAATGTCACAACTTACGGTTATTTTCCCCAAATCGTAGTGGGAGCCTTGCAAACAACTGCTTTGGTTCTAACCAGTATGGTTGACTTCCTAGAAGGAAGGCCACTCACTCTAGCTCCAAAACTAGTCTATTTAGACTGTAGTTCCAAACATTTCATACTCAAGGAATAAAATAAACTATTTTTATTGACACCATTGATAAAATTGATTAATTATTAAGCTTATGAAATAAATAATTACATTCCCTACTCAAAACCCGCTGAGTCTCTGATAAAGATTCCAAGCGGGTTTTTTTATTTTCTAAATAAGATTAGCCTAAAACTCACTCGCAGCATCCCCCTTAGGGGGGCCTTAAGGCAATACTAACCTTGCAAAAAACGCCTGCAGATCCGTAATAATGGCCTGAATAACCTCATCAAAGCTATGGTTTTGCTTTAAAATGGCCTCTATTTTGGGCCGAGCCTTTGTAAGCTCTTCTTGGCTAAGAATCTGATCTAAAAGTCCGGATCGAGCCAAGAGGCTAAGGAGAATAAGGTTTTGCGCTTCAGTCACTGGGGTTTCTTGTAAAAGCAAATTTCTCACACGCTGGCGGCAAATATGCTCTTCTTTACCCTCTACCATGGGGTAAACTTTAGTTTTAAAGATCCAAAGATGCGTCTCTTCATGGGCTTCTAATATGTGCTTTTTTACTAAGCAGTCCGCAATCTTGGTACTCCACTCCCAATGAGGGCTAGCGAGCTTGCGTAGAGCGCCCTCTACCGGATAAGGGTTTAGCCCATCTTCTTTAAGAACAGCGTATATTTCCCGTAAAAGACTGTCTTCTAGGGGGCTTGCCAAGTCTAGGTAGAGACTCTTGGAGGACAGTTTTAGCTTTGCCGCAAAGACAAGATCCATCAGCAAAGCGCCCGCTAAACTTGCGTCCAAGACCCCCATGGGTAGAGGAGCAGGCTCACCATTCGCATCATCAAGGGTGATTAACAGGAGTTGTTCAGCAATCGTTAGCATAAATTCTAAAGGGGTAAAAATAAGAAAACTCTAATCATTCTTTTGAATCCCTATCTGGGAGGGGTTGTTCAAATGGAGTCATATTCAGAGAGGGATACTCATTATCCTTGTCATAGAGGCGATCTTTAAAAAATTGAGAGTAGCTATCCGGATCTCCCGAAGCCATAGTGATAATCTTTGGAGTGATCAGAAACATACGCTCTTGGAGGCTTTTTTCTCTAGAATCCACCTTAAAAAGGTAGCCTAAAACAGGAATACGACTAAGGAAGGGCACGCCCGCATAGCCCTGACGCTTTGTATCTGTGTACAAGCCACCAATCAGCAAGCTCTCTCCTTCATGAATGACTGCCTGGGTATTGAGTTGTATCCCCTTTTTAGAGGCTTTTTGGGTGGCAGGGTCTAAAATAGCTGTAGTATCCTCAATAGACACTACGAGTTTTATTTTTCGAATACCCTGTTCTTCTATCACGTGTGGCAATACCCGCAAGATTGTCCCCCCATCGATTTGAAACAAACTCGCATCCCGGTCAGACTCCACATTCACATAAATCGTGCTAGAGCTAGCAATAACCGCCTCTACGTTATCGAGAGTCATTACCGACGGGCGAGACATCACCTTTGCATAGCCATCCTTTTCTAGCATTTGGATTTTTGATATGAAGTCTATTTCCTTAACAGGAAAGCTTGCACTAAAATTAAAGCCCGTATCTGGACCTTCTTGAGTACCTTGTTCAGATTCTGCAGGAGGAGCCTTAGCCCCATCAGGAGATAGGTTAAATGTTTTATCATCCTTATTTGCAGAAAAAAACTTATTCCCTAAACTTCTAGAGTAGCCATTGCTAAGGTCTACAATGGCAGCGCCGATATGGATGACCTGTACGGGCTCGTCCAATTTACGAATCAGCGTTTCATAGAGGGGAAGCTTTTCACGCAAATCGCGGATAATCACTGCATTCAGGCGCACATCGGGCTGGATGACGGTATCGCTCACGGCCTTTTTATTCTTCTGGTCTCCTTGTGCTGAAGGATTCAGAAGGGTATTATTAACGGTGACTTGGCTGCTATTCGTATTATTTTTAGCCATGGTGGACTTTGTACCATCTAGCCTTTGCATTTTATTCATAGCATAGGCCCCT
>CAZEFS010000026.1:0-4033 GCA_964511545.1 uncultured Opitutales bacterium | reverse complement strand
CACCCGCAGCAGACGTAGACCCACTGTCCCCTGCTCCTGCTACAGAAGGCAGCTGCCCGCCAGTCATCAGGGTGGCTAAAATGGTGGCCACACCGGGTACATTCACAGACGTATTAAAGTTCCTTAGCTTCATATCATAGGCCCAGGCGTGCTTTAGGGGATACACTGCCACTTCTAGGCGGCCTTGGCGAGTTTTTTCATTCACCTCTAGCTTACTTAAGATATCATAGACCATGCTTACAAAACGTGGTGAACCACTCACAAGCATGAGGCCCTGCGCATCTAGGCTCCGTAAGGAAAAGTTAGACCCCTCTATCCCTAGCGTCTCTAGCATTTTCAAAAGGCGATCTGCATCATAATACTCAACCTGTAAGAGCTGAGAGGTAATGGTATCAAAAGGATCAATATACAAGACGTTGCCATCATAAAACCATAGTAGGCCGTAGGCCTTGCTGATTTGGCTCAGAAAGTCATCCGGCATAATATTTTGAAATAGGCCATTCACCTTGCCTTCTATTCTAGGGTCTATAACCGTATTCACCCCCTGGGAGAGGCAAAAATTGCGCAGCATACTATCTAAATTTTCATCTTGCGCATAGTAGTAAAAATCTGGCTTTTGCCAAGGGATGGCCCTTAGAGGCAAAAGAGCAAGCTGCAAGCTAGCTAAAATAAGAAGAAAGCGTTTTGTTTTCAAGGATATAAGGGAAAATTAGGATTATAATATACCAGGCTTGGCTCTAGGCTATCTTTGGCTATATTTTGCCAAAGTTCAAGATTATTCACGAAAGTCTCAAAATTTTGCTCTAAAATATGGTCTTCTATAAGCTTTATATTCAAGGGCTTATAAAGCATGAAAGTGTTACGCTGGCCATCCAAGAGGAGGTATTCAGGGTCTAGCTTGGCTCTAGCCAGGCTTGATTTTAGCATTTTTCTTAAAAATTTCTCCACTCCATCAGGCTTCACTGGCAAATCGGCTACCCATCCCCAAAGATGCAGCTCACTTTCCTCTTTTCCGGGGACGAAGCTTATCTCAAGCGTATCATCCAAGCTAAAAGGGTAAGACCCTTGCGGTGTAGGGAGTAGATCCGGCAGTTCGAGGTAAGTTTTAAGTTTAGCTACAGCTTCTTGAAAGTTCACGATCTTATAAATGTACCAAGGATAAGTAGAAAGGGGGTCTTTGTCAATCCCTGGAGAATAAATAAGCAACTGACAATAAAGTCTCAAGCCAAAATGCCGTACATTAATAATAACCCGCAGGAATCTTGTTTTATATCTCATGATCCTGCCGCTATCTACATTGGCACACGGAGGATTCACTGTTTCGCATGCACATCTATTCATCCAAACCTAACCCATTGATTCAAGGGGACACACAAGCCAAAACACCTGTAGCGGTTAAAGAAGGATTTTTTCAGAATCAGTCAGTCAAAGCCGAGAAAAAAAAGAATAGTTTTAAGTCTATACTCTCTAAGGCCCAATCGATCTTTAGACCAGGCAAAAAAAAGGTTCTCAACCGAACCGTAAAAATAAACTCTCAAAACAGCCTAGAAAGCCTCAAAACAAAGCTACCCAAGTCCTTAGAAGAAGTGGATGCAAGCCTCCATACCCTGCAGTTTTTAGTCCAAGATAAGAAGCTGAGCCACGCTGATAAGGAGATCTTACTTGCAAGGCTTGAGCAGCTGCGCTACCTAAAAGAAGCAGGTCCCCTATCAAAGCTTGCTTATCATAAACTATGGGCTCTCAAGCAGCAAAGCTTTCATCTCTGGATAGAAGCAAACCTACCCCTGCTGAGCCAAACTAAAGCTAAAAAACTAGTAGATAGCTACTTTTCAAGCAATGTCCTAAGGTTTGAAAAGCCTGAAGCTAAAAAGGATATCCTCGAAAACTTAAATAAGGCCAATTCGGAGATGATCCGGCTCCTTGCAGATTATGGTCTCATAGATAGTCAAAAAACTTCTAAAGATAGCCTATATAAAGCTTTAGCTCAGTTCAGTGAAGGACTTCTTAGTCAAGAGCCAAAGAGGGTGATCGAAGAAGAACTATATTTTGAAACAGATCAGCATACCGTAGTCAAACTAAACCAAAGCTCTACCCCCCTTGGCGAATGCTTACCCTGTAGTAATGTGCAAACCGAAAAACTGACCAATGCCTGGAAATCAGAGCTCAAGACACCTGAAGGGGAGGTAGTGATGCGCCAATTTCGGCATGCTAGCCTTTGCGCCTTTGGTGAAGCTAACAAAGCAAAAAGAGAAGAACTCAGCCTCCAAAGGGCTGAAGAGCTCATTATGAACATCATAGATATTCAAAGCATAGAAGAACACATACGCTCGCGCAAAGACTCTAAAACCGCAGATTTTATCCTACCCATTGTATCCAATAACCTAGAATCTGCTGACAATCTACGAGGCCTTGCCCAAAACCTTCTAGAGACTGAAAGAACCCAAGCCATGAATGAAAGGCGCCACATCCGTGAACAAACCGCTGCTCTAGAACAAGCCTGCAAGAATAAAACCCTAGAGCTGGAACTTGAGGGTATAGGCAAAGTAAAAATAATTCCAAAGCTCATAGCCTTTAACTTTGGGGTCAATGAATTTGCCCTCAAAAAAGGAGTCACCAAAGCTGGCAAGACCTGGGAAAACGCTAGACAGACAAATCAAGCAGCCATGGAGGATTTTTTTGGAAAAGATTACCTAGCTAACCTTAGGCAAAACATCCGACCTGGGGGCCTTGTAGGGGAATTTTTAGCACAGACCCAAGACGCTAAAAAGCAAGCTCAGGTACTGAGTCTTGCTCAGCAAATAGTAGACTTATATAGCAAAGAAAGCTATAAAACAGCCGGGACCGAGCCTTATAAGATGGTGGCCCGGGTAATGCTTCTGAGTCACCTCATAGGCGCCAAGGCCTGTACAAATTGTAAAAGCGGGAAAGACCGTACCAGCATGGCCGTAGCAGAAGCCCACTACCTTGCCCTAACCCTTCACAAAGACGGAAAGCTCCCAGAGCCGGATAGCATCTTAGATGATAAGCAAAGAAGAGACCTTGCGCAATTTGTATTTGGCAAGAGCAATTATGAAATCCAGGCGCATAACCGTGGGGCCAAGGGCTACAAACTCGGCGGTATAGCAGCCCTAAATAAAAGAGTCGTAGGAGAGGATAACCCTCTTTTTAATGATCTTTTTGAAGGCCTAGCCTACGCTATTTAAACGCTTTAGCTGCCTCTTCCAGCACCATCAGCCACTTTCGATGGGGCCCAGAAAGGGTCGCCCGGCGTAGACCCTCTCGGCTTAGCCACTGCAGCTGGAGCTTGTCTTTCAGGGCTTTCTCTAGAGCTTGGTTTAACGGAATGTAGAAAAAGTGCTCTTGGATGATTTGATGGCTAATACCTCGTTTCTTTTCTAAAAAAGGTTTTTGATCCGAGGGGAGATTCAGGCCTAAAATTTCTAGGCTAGGAAACTCCCATAGAGTCGCTAGACGCTGGGTGTGGTGAAGGTTTTGATAGAAGAGAAGTTTACCCTCGTTTTGCACATAAGCTCTACGTACGGTGATTTTCTCTTGCTGGGGGCGTTGTAATTTTGGGAAATCCTCGGGCTTTTGAGTTCTAAAGGCCAAGCAGTGGTCTTTTAGAGGGCATAGCAGGCAAAGGGGCTTGAAACATACAGTGGCCCCTAACTCCATCATCGCCTGGTTGTGCGTGCCAGGGTCTTGAGTATCTAGAAGGATATTAGCCAAAGGGGTAAAGCTTTTGACGGCTGCTTGGTTCCCTTTATACACGGTACTATCTGCCGTTAAACGGGCCAAGATGCGAATGACATTGCCGTCCACTACCGCTGCTGGGTAGGCAAAGCTGATGCTGGTGATGGCAGCACTGGTATACTCCCCTACGCCTTTAAAGGTTTGCCAGGAAAGAGCGTCCTGAAAAATAGACCCTTCATTGGGAAACTGCTTCACAATAGCCTTCGATAGCTGATGTAAGTTTCGTACTCTAGAATAATACCCTAGGCCCTCCCAATGCTTGAGGACTAAGGCTTCTTCC
>CAZEFS010000025.1:0-11986 GCA_964511545.1 uncultured Opitutales bacterium | reverse complement strand
ACCACCGCCAGCCACCGAGAGTCTTGCATACTATAGCCCTGGAGTGTAGGAAAACACTCCCCTACTCCTTTAAAGCCCCAGTCTATCGCTCGTTTTAGGCCCTCTACCCCACTGTTTTCATCTAGGGCTTGTACACTAGCAAAGGCAATAAATTTCCCAGGATAGCGCCTTAGCAAGCTTGCATAAAAGGCATTGTGCTTCTCACACGTCTCACCCCTTTCCCAGTACCAGCCAGCGAGGACGGCTTGGTCTACTTTAGCCGCATCCATAGCAGCCAAGAGCCTCTCGGTGCTGACGAATCCTTGCACACTCTTAGGCCCAACCAGCGTTGCCCAGTAGCCTTCGCCAGCTCCCTGTGCCCATAAGAGGGGATTTTGAATAACCTCTTCTGGATAATGATGAATATGAGAATCAATAATCTTCATATATGAGAAAGACATGATAGTAAAATGAATAACAGTCCAGGATACCCCCCTAGTTGTTATTCAAAAAAACCTCTAAAAGCTAGATAGATTCAGCCTTAGAAGAATAAAAGACTAGTTTTAAGAGTTTTATTATTGCCTAATGCTAAAAGAGACAACACATTAGTTTTCAAAAACTATATCCATCCTTAAACACCCATCCTATTATGGCGGAAGCACTCAGCGGTAACCTTTTAGTAGCACAGTCTGGCGGCCCAACAGCCGTGATAAACGCTAGCCTAGCTGGCATTATCAGCGAAGCCCTAAATCATGAAGACTGCATTGAAGAGATCTACGGCGGCCTAAACGGCATCTTAGGCATTCTTAATGAAGAACTTGTGGACCTAGCAGCAGAGTCCCAGCAGGTGATACGCGGCCTGCGCCACACTCCGGGAGCGGCCCTAGGCACTTGCCGCTATAAGATGACACAGAAGAAAGACTTTGACCGGGTGATTCAGGTCTTCCAGGCCCATAACATTCGTTACTTTTTCTATATAGGCGGGAATGACTCGCAGGATACCACCCATAAAATCGCTCAAGCCGCTAAGGCCCAAAACTACCACCTTCGCGTCCTGGGTATTCCTAAAACCATTGATAATGACCTTGCGATGACGGACCACTGCCCCGGTTACGGCAGCGCGGTTAAGTATTTAGCTAGCTGTATCCGTACTTTAGCCAAAGATCATGAAAGCATGGGCCAGCATGATCTCGTATCGGTCGTCGAAGTCATGGGCCGTACAGCAGGCTGGATAGCAGCTGGATCCATAGCTGCCCGTAGGCGTAACTATCCCGAAGATGCTCCGCATATTATTTGCCTGCCTGAAGTCCCCTTTGTGAAAGAACAGTTTTTGGAGAAAGTGAAAGCGGTGCTGCAAAAAAATAAGTTCTGTCTCGTAGTCGTGAGCGAAGGACTAGTGGATGCAGACGGCAACTACGTAGGGGCCTTTTCTTCAAAAGATGCCTTTGGCCATGCCCACCTCAGCGGAGCTGGAGACTATGTGAGCCAGCTTATCAGCCAAGAGCTCAACTTCAAGGCCCGGAGCGCAAAACTTGGTACACTCCAGCGTTCTGCCTCTTACCTAGCCTCAAAAACCGATAACGACGAAGCCTTTAACTGTGGGAAAACAGCCGTAAAGCTAGCTGCAGAGGGCCTAAGCGACCGGATGATCACGCTAGTGCGTAAAGATGTCGACGGCTACGCCTGCGAAATTAGCAGTGCAGACCTGACAGAAGTAGCGAACCACGTAAAGCCCTTCCCAGCCCATTGGATTACAGAAGACGGTAGTATCCATCACCAGTTTTTAAAGTATGTCCTCCCGCTTATTCAAGGCGAGGTAGACTTACCTTTCGAGCAGGGCTTACCCAAACTAGTAGAATTAGAGGGGTACAAGGTGGCTAAAAAACTGGGCTTAGACACGTTAAAGGAAGAATAAATACCTTCGAAAAAAATCGCTCCAAGATCCGCAAACCTGCCTATCTCTCAAAACCTCCTTATTTTTGCCAGCTGTAACAGTCTTATTCGCTTCTGCAATAGACTGCTTCGGAAAGCAGGTATCCTACATACAGGCTTGCAGGACTAGCCCATACAGAAGGCTAGTCGTGCTGTTTGTTTTTGTTTTTTCTGCTATACTGTCTTGCTCTTGTGATAGCACTTTGAAGAAGATGGCTCCAGACTTTTTGAAGAAAGAAGTTAGGCTCAAACTCTGAGTTTTAGACGGATACGCTTCGCGCTTGTCCTGCAAGACTCACAGAGGGACATGAGACACACAGCTGTGAAACGAAGCCGACACCACTTGCTCAAGAGGAGGCTGGTCCGAAGGTTGCAAATCTAATGGCAATTCCTAAGGCACACACAGTGGCCTTGGCTTGCTCCTCCTCACTCCACGGCTGTTGGATGCAGTGCTCCAGAAATTGCTCCTTTTCCTTGGGGTCTGAAAGCTGGTTCGCAAAAGACAGAACAGCAGCTGGGGAAAGGTTTTTCCATAAGCGTTCCATAAGCAAAGAGAGGTTTCATATCATACATCAGTTCAGTCCGTCGCCTGACACGTCGGGAGATAAGTAGCTCACAGAGCGTATAGGGAAGCACGACCTGCCTCCCGACTGTGTCAGGCGTCGTGTTGGGCGTAGCTCACAGAGCGAAGCCCAAAGCTCATCTTGTCGGGCGAAGCTCATCGAGCGTAGCCTGATATTTTTCACTAAAAATATTTTTTCAAAAAAAATAACTTGACAGTGTGAAATAAATTATTTACTCGAAGTATGAGCTCTATTCGATGCCTATTATAGAGTCAGTATTCATAGTGCCAAGAATAGGGTTCAAGTAAAACTAAAGAATAACCAATAGACCGCTTGCGAAAGCGTGTATTTTGTCTGCTGAGCAGGAAAAAACAAGAGAGAAACCGGCCGCCGTCCGACTGTGTCAGGCATCTCCCTACGCCAAGCCTTTGGGAGACAGGTAGTTCGTAAGAACGAAGCCTGACGTGTTGGGCGTAGCTCACAGAGCGAAGCCCAAAGCTCGAAGAGCGTAGGTGGAAGCATTCCGATCTTATTTTTGACGCACTCACCAAGCAAAAAACATAGGTTTCGAAAGCGGTCTAATAAAAAAAATTAAAACTGAAAAACTAATTAATTATATGCAAATCGCACAGCGTGCTTATACAGCACAGCGAGAAGCCACTTCTCACTCCGAAGCCTCTAAAAAAGAGCTTCCATTAAAGACAAAGACTACCACCACCCATAGAACCGAAACCATTAAAAAAATGCTGTCCGAAAGCGGGCCCGAAAGCGTCTTAGCTAGCAAGGGCAGATACTCACACACCCGTACCTTCGCCGCAGGCCGAGATCAACGGGCAGTCCTCGCGTTTTCCCCAGAAAACAAGCGTGTCGACGGCTTTGTGGTCAACAAAGACCATCAACTCGTCCCCATAAAACCCTACGACCTGCCAAAAGAGCTCCAACAAATTCTAAACTCAGACGCCTTCGAAGCCTTCCTAAACGACGTCCACGCCCGCCTCATCCAACTCCATAACGGCGACTTCCGCCTGGATCTTCATCAGGGCTTAAAGGGTGGGGTGCATTCTGAAAAGGGGGATATTAATGAGATAAAAGAAGGGTTAGAGAAGATATCTTCGGATGCATTTGGTGGTAGACATGAAAGTAGAGTGATCATCAAAAATGAATGTGAGTACCCGCTTAAGCTGAAGCATTATGGCCAAAAAGATGGGTTTTTCGCTAATAAGTACCCCAAAGATGCATTCAAGGGAAAGCATAATGATAAAAATAATGTAATTGCACCTGGGCAAGCTAGTGGCATCTTTTATAATAGTAATTTCGGTACACCATTCGGAACTAAAGGCTATATATCTATTGATGTACAAGCTAATGGTAGAAATTTTACGGTATTATGTGCTTTTCGCACAGCTTTCCAGGGAAATAATCAAGCAAGAATTCAGATTAAAGCCTCAGATGGAAATACAAATGAATTAGGTATGGTACTGGGATATGCCATTGATGCAACAGGACGGGTTACTAATATAAATGAATTGTTTGATCCCGTTAGCGACACTCATGAAGGAAATGATATTTACAAAGAATCCTATGAAACAGAACAAGGTGCATTTCAAATAAATTATAGATTTGATAATAAAACAAAAGCGCACTTTTATTTTATATTCACCAAGCCAGGTGTAGACCCAGAGCCACCTGTTGAAGCCAAAAGCAAAGATGAAGCTTCTTCAGCTCAAGAACGCAATCCAAAAGCAGATCAGAAAAATGATAAACAGAGCGAACTATCTGAGTAACTCAGAACGACTTCGTCAAGCGCACAATAGCGATCCTCTCTCCCCACAAGAGAGGATCGCTATTGCTAGCTGTAGCTCCAATCTTAGTAATGTAGAGAGGTTAAGACAATCCGTTTCGCAACCAAGCCTAAGAAGAGCTAATAGTAAGCCTTTTTTTCCACAAAGATCACCTAGTATGTGTAGCGAATATATGGGAATCAGTAGCGATAGCAGGAATTTCTTAAGCAGTGATAGAATTATCCATTCGTCTGAAATATTCCGTAGCTCGGATAATATTATTTTTTCATCCGATCGATTTAGAAGCTCAGACGATATTTTAGAATGTCTGAAATACCATCCAGATTTTCAAAAAGTACCACCCAGTCAGTTAAGTCCAACCGTAGCCATTATTCTCTCAAGCATTACAATAGGAGTAGGGGTGGTTATGTTTGTGGTCTCACATATTGCAGGCTCACCGGTGTTGAGTTTAGCGACATCCTTAGTAGTTGGCTCAGGTCTCGTAGGTTTTTCGGAGGGGGTATCTGGTATTCGACAACAAGATTTTGAGGGAGAACATCTTGCAAAACATATTGCTACCAATGCAGTAATTGTTCTACTTACCTTTGGGAGTGGCTATGCTCTTGGAGGTATTATAGGCTTAGCCTTAAGAGGCAGAGGGTTAACCGCTAGCATAGTAAAAGCAATAGGATCCGTTGCCGGAGGTTTAGTAGGTAGTGGGGTAAAGGGCGGGTCCTACATAGTTGTGACTACGACTATAGAAGGCAAGCCTATAACAGTCAGCTCACTCATAATTAATATGGCGAGTGGAGCCCTAAGAGGCGAGTCTGCCGCAGGATATCTAGATGTCCAAGTGGACTTGCACGATGTATCATCTCTTGCTCTAGGAGCTGAAAAATTATCGTCTCACTTAGGAAATGAGATTGTAAGGGTTTATGAGTACCCAAGGACTTTATAAGGAGTTTTATACTTAGAGTTCAATTTAAAAAGTTTTCCCTATCACTTATCACATCAGTTAAGCCCAAAAAAACGCTCCCCTACCCCATTTTTAGGCTTGACTTTTTGTCCCGAGTTTCCTACCCCTTATCTTATACTTATATAATAAAATCTTAGCTTCTAAAATTTCCCTGTTTTAAAGGCATTTTTGCTTCAAGTGTCCAGCTTTTTGAGCGATCCCTTAAAGCAAAATTCGTATAAAGCATAGTTTCTGGGCTAAGCTTTTATTGAGCTTCCTCTGACCTAAAATTAGGGCTCCTATTTTTTCAGTCAATTTCTAACCTATGCATCCCACTCATAAACCTTCCAAAATTAGCCATCCCCCTCAATCCAGGTGTCTTACCCATACAGCTCCGAAGGGTGGCCCTGCCGTCATAGCGGCTCCTCACCCTAAGGGTAGAAAAAGAATCAGCGGCTAGGGAACAAGACAGACCCCCCTCCCCCCCAGCTTCTTTTATGTATATTTTTTATAGTAAAGCCTTAAATAACCCTTTAACCAACAAAAGACTCTAAAAACTAGAAGATGAAAATGAGATTCATTTCTCAAAAAAAAATGGTCTGCTACCACCAGGTACGCTTTTGAAAGAATACAATTCTTCCACAACCCCTCCCTCCTAGCAACTCAATTTACTCCGTCCCAAAAAATAAAAAAGAAATATTCTACCTTTAACCCCTCCCCCCTAGTCTCCTTTTCCTCTAATGCTATCTTCTTATCATACGCTTCCTCAATATCCCCCTGCTAGACACTTTGATAGGACCTGGGCCTTGGGCCTTATCCTAACCTAGCCTCTGAGGGGCATCTTTGGAGGAGAAATCACCTTCTCTTGCTTCTAGATGCGCCACTGCTTCTTTTAAGAAACGAGGTAAAAAGTGCTCACAGCTATCCTGCACCGTGAGCCCTGCTGCGCAAGCATGGCCACCGCCTCCAAACTGTTTAGCCAAGAGATCCAGCCTGTACCTCGCATCTTTGGCCCGGAGGCTGAGTTTCAGTGTCTTTTGAAGGGTATTCTCATCAAAGAAAATTGCCAAAGAAACACTATCAATAGACCGTATATAGTTCACAAAGCCTTCAGAATGCTCAGTCTCTGTTTGGGTATCTAGATAGTCTTGTGTGGTGAGAGACGCTATAGCAATTTTTTTCTGGTATTCTAGCCGTATACTCGCCAAAAAGCGCTGCAAGAGCTGAAGCTTTTCAAGAGGTTCATTCTGGTAAAGAGCCTTTTCTAGCGAAAAAGGATGGGCACCGTGGCGAATGAGAGCAGTAGATAGCTCAAAGACCCGTGCAGACGTAGACGCATAGAGAAACTGACCCGTATCGGTCGCTATACCCAAGTAGAAAGCCTCGGCGGTAACTGCATCTAGGGGAATCTTCGCATCCAAGCACAATCCAGCCAATATTTCCGCTGTAGCAGCAGATTGATCATCCAAAATATTATAGACCCCGTAGCTGGTATTGCTCTTATGATGATCTATATTGAGAAAGGGCTGAGTATAGAGGGCTTGCAAGGGCTTTTCAACGCGGCCCGCATCGGCACAATCCACAAAAACTGGGATATAGTCCTCTAACGATAAAGCTGAAGACCTATAGAGAGGAGTGTCTCCCACAAAGGGACGTAAGGCTTGAGGGACGACATCTGCTACCACCACTGCCTCTACACCTGTATGCCTTAATAACCGGCACAAACCCACCTGAGAGCCAATACTATCTCCATCGGGTCGCACATGGCTCAGAATAACCACTTTTTTACCATGGAGCTTGGCCCGTATTTCCTGAAAAAGAGAAGCATATTTTGGATAATACATGGTATTAATAAGGAAAGACCTTGCATATCATTTCAAGATCCAGATACCAAACAGCCTTCATGAGTGAGAAGGTGGCTGAGCATCTAGCTCGTCTAGGATGTGTAAGACTGCAGAGCTTTGCTCTAGACTATTATCATACTTAAAAAATAAGGTAGGGATACTTTTCAGTGAAGACAAACGCTTTGAAAGCTCTGACCGAAGTGCCTTGCTATGCGTACTCAGAAAGGCCCTAGCCGCTTCCTTTTCTTCCCCTAAGATAGAATAAAAGACCCTAGCCTGCTTAGCATCAGGGCTTACCCTTACAGCATTCAGGCTAATATATAAGGCCTTCGTGGGATAGTCTTGGTGTAATATTAGGCTCAAATGACGTAAGATCAGTTCATTTAAGCGAAGGAGGCGCTGATTCATAAGGGTGATTAAAGGCTAGGTTTTACTTTGATAATCTCATAGCATTCCACCACATCACCTTCCTTAAAGTGATCAAAATTATTCAGCTGTATCCCACATTCATAGCCAGCTCTTACTTCATTCACATCATCCTTAAAGCGCTTTAGGGTGATAATACGAGCATCATTTTCTATCACTTTATTCGCTCTTAGTACTCGCACCTTAGCCTCTCGCTTAATGAGGCCCTCCGTGACCATAGACCCCGCCACAAAACTCTTGCCTAAGGGGAAGATCTGGCGCACCTGTGCAGCACCTAGCTTGTTCTCTTTGAATTCTGGATCCAGCAGCTCCGCCATAGCATCGCGCACCTGGTCTATCAGCTCATAGATAATATTATGCTGAATATATGGGATTTGATGCTGTTTTAAGAGGCTCTGTACCCCATTTTCCAGCTTCGTGTTAAAGCCTAAGATAGTTGCTCCTGAAGCCTTGGCATTCATCACATCCGATGGAGTAACAGTCCCCACTGAGGCCTCTAAGACCTCTAAGTTCACCTTAGTGCTTTGAATGGTTTCTAAATAGTTTTTTAAAGCTTCTACGCTACCGTGTACATCTCCTTTGATGAGTAGACGAAGGTACTTTTGTTGGGTATTCGCAATAGCAAGAAAGAGATCATTGACGTCCATTTTTTCGCCTTTTTTGGCCTTGGCCTCAGCTTCTTTAAGCTCTTGGACATTGGCTTCAGCGGCGAGCTTGGCCTCTTTTTCATTCTTCAGCTCTTTATAGGTAGCTCCCGCTTCTAAGGTGCCAGACCAGCCTGTAATACGAACAGGTGTAGCTGGAGGAGCTTCCTTTAGAGGCTTACCATTACTATCCATGAGGCTGCGGACCTTGCAGTACTGCCCTCCACAGACCAAAGCACTTCCAACTTTTAGCGTACCGGCTTGCACAATTACCGAAGCTGTAGGGCCACGGCCCACTTCAATTTGAGACTCCATCACTGTGCCTTCCGAAGGGGCTTCAGCATCTGCCTTTAGTTCGAGCATTTCAGCCTGAAGGAGGACCAGCTCTAAGAGTTCATCAATGTTTTGTTTTTTTATGGCTGAAATAGGTGTGCATAAGGTATCTCCGCTCCAGTCTTCTGAACTAATGCCTTTTTGCTGCATTTGCTGTTTAACTCTGTCAATATTGGCCCCCTTGGCGTCCATTTTATTGATAGCAACAATTACCGGTACATTGGCTTTCTGAGCAAATTTTAGCGCTTCTTCAGTCTGAGGCATAAAGCCATCATCAGCTGCAACCACTAAAATGGCAATGTCAGTTACATTAGCCCCCCGCTCTCTCATTTTTGAGAAGGCAGCATGGCCGGGAGTATCAATAAAGGTGATCTTCTGTCCTTTATGAGAAACTTGATAGGCTCCAATATGCTGAGTAATCCCTCCAGCTTCACCAGCAGTAACGTTTGTTTGGCGTATGGCATCTAAAAGAGAAGTCTTTCCATGATCTACGTGGCCCAAAACACAGACTACTGGCGGACGAGCGATGAGATTCACCGCTCTTTGCGGCTTAGGGACTGGAGTCGCCTTAGGCGCATGGGCTGGGGTCTCACCGCGGTGGCGGATATCTAGCTCAAAGCCATATTTTTTAGCAATTTTTAGGGCTATCTCTTCCTCTATGGGCTGATTCATGGAGGCAAAAATACCCATTTCCATCAGCTCCGATATCAGCCTAAAAGGCTTAAGGCCTAAGAGCACTGCAAAATCTCGGACTACAATTGGAGGCTTTAGCTGGATCAATTTCGAAGCAGCCTGCTCTTCAGCTCCGGAGGAAGCAGGAGCTTCTACCGGTTTTTGGGTAAGAGTACTAGGAATCGGAGGGGTTTTATTAAAAGCAAAGGGAGGAGGCGTGGGCCTAAAAGGAACCCTGGGGGCTGAATTGGCTTGGAAAGGAGCAGGAGGAATCGCAGCTGAGTTGGCCACTATAGGCCGGGGTGGCACAGGAGGAGCCATCATAGGCTTTTGAGGCATGCGGAGTTCTCTTTCCTCTGCAACTTGGGTAGCTGATTTCACAAAATTAGACAAAGAGGGCCTAGCATCTTTTGCCGGAGCAGCCGCTGCAGGAGGAAGGGTCTGAGAGGAGGACTTTTCTTTGTCTTGGCCAAAATCAACTGTAGTGGAAACAGGAGCGGACTGAGCTACAGGAGCTTGACCTGCCCTCTCAGGAGAGGGCTGAGGCCTTGCTGATGGTTTAGCGTTTCCTAAAGCGAGTTCCTTAATAAAAACTTCGGCATCGTCATCGGGTATGGTGTTTGAAGGGCTGTCTACCTTGAACCCCCTCTGCTGCAAAAGAGCAATGACCTCTTTGTTGCTGAGTTCTAGCTGTTTGGATAAAGTATAAATACGTACACTCATGTAGGATGAAAGGCCCCTAGGAAAAGATTATGCGTCAGCCTGCTTTGAAGAAGCAAGATAAGAGGTGAATTTGTCGAAAGTATCCTGGGCTTCTTCCTCAGTAAAGCCTTCGTCCACTAAGTCTGCGGCAGTTACCCCCTCAAAAGCTTCTGGAGAAGTAATACCCATAGCGACTAAGCGTTTAGCAAGGGCCTCGTCTAGCCCCGGAATCTTATGCACACCCTCAACTGCCTTTTGCACACGATCCGCAAACCCCATATTTTTACTGTGGCCACTCGTACTCACATCAAGCCTCCACCCCAAGAGCTTGGAGCTTAGCTTTAAATTTAGCCCACCACGGCCAATAACAGAGGCTAGGTCTTCTTCGGACACTTCAAAGGAAATACGCTTATAAACCTCATCTTTTTCAATATTTTTGAGAACTACCCGGCGGAAGGCTGACTTCAGCATGTTCAAAATATCTGGCTCATAACGAAGGACGTCTATCTGCTCTCCATTGAGTTCGCGCACCAATGCATTGATTCTAGCGCCCCTAGCACCCACACAGGCGCCCACGGGGTCTACCTTGGGATCTTTGGTGCTGACGGCGATTTTGGTACGGTAGCCAGGCTCCCTGACCATCATATTGATGCTGATGGTATTATCCGCAAGTTCAGTGACTTCTAACTCGAGCAAACGTTTAACAAATTTTGAATGCGAACGGCTGAGGATGATTTCTGGGCCACGCATGGTATTTTCTATACTAAGCAAGAGGCAGCGAATACGATCTCCCGCAACATAGTTTTCATTAGGAATACACTCCCTAAAGGGGAGCATAGCGTCTGCCTTCCCCAAGTCTATCACCCATTTAGGGCCTTCACGGCGACGAACGGTACCACTAACGATATCCCCTACTTGGTCTTTAAATTCTTCATAAATTCGTTCTTTTTCAAAGGAACGTACTTTTTGCATGATGGTCTGCCGAGCAGTTTGGGCAGCAATACGTCCTAAGTAGGTAGGATCCAACTCTTTTTCCAGAGTTTCTCCCAGAGCAATGGCTGGGTTTACCTTCCGAGCTGTCTCGATATGAATTTCCTGCTGAAAATCACTCACCGAGTCCACTACTTTATAGCAGAGCCATGCCTTGAGTGAGCCCGTACGTGGACTGATCTCCACTTTTAGGTCCTGGTTGGCATATATACCTTTTTGAGCAGAGCCTTTAATAGCATCAATGATGAAGTCAATCATCTCTTGACGAGGGATGCCCTTCTCTTTTTCCATGTATTCTAGTACGGATAGTATTTCGCTGCTCATGTTAAATTAGACCTTTCGGACTACGAGCATGCGAGGCAAGGCCCTATTGTCAAGCTGAGATTTCTCCGGACCTCATAAAAAGTAGGCAGGCATCCATAGGTTTCATTAAATGTTACTATTTTAAAAAAAATACACCCTTGTTGAACTTTGGAATAAGGTGTACTATGACTCAACTATGATTTTTTGAACCAGTACAGCTTGCCCTAGGCTCTTTGAGGAGATAAAGGATCCAACGTCATAAAACAGAAGACACACTAGCTGGATGAGAATTAAAGTTTCGGGCTTTAAAGGCTCATTATATGCGGAGTTTTTTTTATCCCTTCCGCCAAAGACCAAGACCAGTATAGACCTTTAAGTCCTGTAAACACACTAGCCTAGGGGATTGAAGGACGACCTGAAGATAAAAGCCATGTGAGGCTAATTTTTTAACCAATTTTTCTTCTAGCGCCTCTAGGTCAAGAACTTGGCCTGCTACTAGCGGCTGATGCCATTCTAAGAGCAGTGCCTGAGAGGCTTCCAATACGGGGCCAAAATAATCTATAAAAACTTCCTCTGCCCCCTCAATATCGACTTTAATAAGATCATAGGGCGGAGCCTTTTGAAAAATAATCGCTGGATCCAAGCGTGGCACCCTTACCCATTCTTGAACAGGGCCTAAGTTAGCACTTGCTGAAGACAGCATTCCTTGTCTACAAGCAAACCTTTGAAAAGCGTGCTCTTGATCGCTCACTAATCCTAAGTGATAAGAAATGTGCGTTTCTAAACCATTGAGACTGATGAACTTTTCTATCCAAGCCCGCGAACGAGGATCGGCATCTATCAACAATGCCTTGGCATGCTT
>CAZEFS010000024.1:9738-12139 GCA_964511545.1 uncultured Opitutales bacterium | reverse complement strand
CTAGGTCCGCCTCTAGGGCCACAGAGTCGTAGCCTTGGAGGAGGGGATACAAGAGCTCCACCATAGAAATGGGCTCTTTTTCAGCGTAACGTTTTGCAAAGTCATCCCTTTCTATAATACGTGCCAAGGTGATGCGGCTGCACAGGTGTATGAGGTCTTCTAGCTTTAGAGGGCTAAGCCACTCGCTATTGTGACGTATAGTGGTGCGGGTAGGGTCTAAGAGCTTGAAGGCTTGGTCTAGGTAGGTTTTCGCATTAGCCTGGACGTCTCCCTTTGTCAGCATGGGGCGAGTAGAAGAACGGCCAGAGGGGTCCCCAATGAGTGCTGTATAGTCTCCTATAAGCAAGATAGCCTCATGGCCCATATCCTGGAGCTGGCGTAGCTTTTTAAAGACCACCCTGTGCCCAAAGGTGAGGTCTGGGCGCGTAGGATCCACGCCGAATTTGACCTTTAGGCGCTTACCTGAGTGTAGCCTTTCTTTAAGGTCTTCTTGGCCGATAAAGCGCTCAGAGCCTTGGGCTATTGTTTTTAGCATGGTATTTACTAGCATAGCACTTCCAATCATTTAAAAACCAGCGTCCAGGTAAAGCAAAATAAATAAGCTATGGGGATAAGTTTTACTTGTAGGGGAGGGGGCATCTCTGTATCATCCTTTGTCAGTTTTGATGCATCGCCTTAATAGACCTTAAGGGTTGCGCTATTTTTACCCCCTTATCCCTTCAATACTATACCCCTTATGTTTTCTCTTCATGCTTTCCCTGCTCAAGATAACCCTTTGAATGGTTTACAGTCCACTAGGTTCAGCAATAGTCGCCTGAAATTTCAGTTCTCAGATGAGCGTGGTAATCCCTTTGCGTCACATATCCCTCATCTAGGCGAGGCTAGACAAACTATATCTCACCCTTTAAATTCAAGGATAGGCAAGCCTCGGATGTCTCTATATAGCCAACAGATCCTAAACGCACTCGCACATGATTCTAACCAGAAGTTCTCCGATCGAGTAAACCATGCTTTGTATTTACCAGAAAGTGACGAAAAGGATGCTATTTTGAAGGCTTTGATTCTAGAGCAAAAAACGGGAAATGCTTCTTATTTAGGGAATTGTTTTTTGGGAATAAGCAACTTAAGAACCCGAGAAGAGACTTTAGAAGCCTATTTGGACCATCCAGAGGCTAACTTGCATGGGTTGATTAGCCAATGTAAGGCGGATATACAGGGTCGTTTATTAGGGGTTTTGGGCCAGCACAGCAGGATTTTACTTCGGCTGGTTTCAAAAGAAGCGGTGCCCTTTTTCTGGCGTTTGTACTATACGTGTCTGCTAAGCTCGAATGTGACACCCGGTGAAAGGAGGGTTGCTGAGGATCAGGTATGCAATGCCCTCCAGGATGGCGGCTCAGTCTTAGCCATGCTCGAGGATATTCGGGTAACGGTAAAACACTATCCTCATAGTGCCTCTCGAAATCCTATTTTAGAACGGTTCATCGATGATGCTATCCACTTTACGCCTGCACAGCGTATGGAGCTCTTATCTCTTATGGGAGAGAGCCCAGCAAAAGACCAGAAGGCCCTTCAACTGAGCCAGGATGCTGCTGCTTTTACTCTAGAGCAGCGCAGAGCCTGCTTGGAGTCTATGTCGCTTTCGCGCCAAAAAGAGGCTGCTTTGAGGGACCTCGAGCTTAAAGCCTAGCAAGGCTACTGTGGCACTCACATGACGCTGGATCGCATGATATGAAGCACAAGCAAGATCATTGTTTTCGCTTGTGCTTCGGAGCCATAGGCGTTGTATATGGTGATATAGGGACGAGCCCTTTATATGCTATCAAAGCTTGTTTTAGCATCTATGGGCTAGGCATAACCCCACCAAACGTATTGGGGATAATCTCTTTGTGTCTGTGGTGCTTGGTATGGGTGGTAAGCCTGAAGTATGTCACGCTTGCTTTAAGGGTAGACCATCAGGGAGAAGGGGGCACCCTAGCTTTAGCGAGCCTAGTGGCTTCCAGAGGGATATTTCCTCGTTTGGCCCTTTGCCTAGGGATACTGGGGGCGGCCCTATTTTTTGGAGATGGGGTCATGACGCCGGCGATTTCTGTCCTGAGTGCGGTAGAGGGCTTATCTTTACTCCATCCCTATGGGGCCTATGGGGTGATACCCTTAACGCTTATCATTCTTACGAGTCTGTTTGCTATTCAGCGCTGGGGCACAGACCGCATAGGTCATCTATTTGGACCCATAATGGTGCTGTGGTTTCTGGTAATTGGGGGATTGGGTATCTATCAGATCCTCCTCAATCCCTTTATCCTCAAGGCTTTAAATCCCTATTATGCTCTATGCTTTTTTAAACTAAACCCTGGGTCTAGTATAGGCGTGATGGGGACGGTTATTTTAGTCGTTACCGGCGCGG
>CAZEFS010000024.1:0-9728 GCA_964511545.1 uncultured Opitutales bacterium | reverse complement strand
CGCTCTTCCGGTCTACCGGCGCGGAGGCCCTGTATACAGACTTAGGCCACTTTGGAAGAAAGCCTATAGCCCTTGCCTGGCATGGGTTTGTCTTTCCAGCGCTTGCGTTAAACTATCTAGGCCAGGGTGCTTTGCTCCTGAGGGCACCCTTTTCAGTGGATAACTTATTTTACCTCATGGTGCCAGAAGGAGGACTAGTTCCGATGCTTATACTCTCTACGCTGGCAACGATTATTGCCTCGCAGGGGGTATTATCGGGTATTTTTTCGGTGGCGTATCATTCTATTTGTCTCAATTATCTCCCAAAACTCAAAGTTCTCCATACCTCTACTACGGTACGGGGTCAGATTTATATTCCAATTGTTAATAACTTTATCTATGGGCTAACTGTACTAGCCCTATTACTCTTTCAATCTTCCGAAAATTTGTCTTTGGCCTATGGCCTTTGTGTGGCTAAGATCATGCTGATTACAACCCTCTTACTGCTCCTATACTATGCCCCTCAGAAGAGTCAGGCAAGGTGGATGATCGTGGTCTTAGTTCCTATTTTAGTTTTGGAGGTGCTTTTTATCTTCTCGAATATCAGTAAGTTTTTCCACGGAGGGTGGTACGTCCTGGGGATTGCCATTTTTGTATACTATAGTATTTGGGTGTGGAGGAAGGGATCAGCTTTGCCTCAGCCCCTATCTCACAATACAGGAGAACCTTTGGATATTATCTTAAGGCATCACCTAAAAGATCATCCCCAGCGTTTGCCTGGGGCAGCCTTTTTCCTGGCTTCTAAGCCGGATAGTATGCCTTTAGCTCTGCTAGCTCATATGCAGCACAACACCTATTTGCATGAAAAAATATTTGTCCTGTTTTCCCAAAGCTTGAGCATTCCCTATTGTGAAGAAGCTGCCCTGCTAGACTTGCAAGAAAAGCTAGCAGGATGCTATGTGCTTCGCCTCTATACAGGCTTTATGCAAAGGTTGGATCTTCATAGCCTAATTTCTACGCTCATCACCCAGGGCTTTCTCCAGGAGGGAGAGCCTTTCTCTATCTTTTTGTCAAGAAAGCTAGCCTTGCCCAGTGAGGTAAAGTTTTTCAGCGGTTTTTCTGAAAATATATACTACTACCTATCTTTGCTTTCTCAGCATGATTCAGACTTTTATGAGCTGCCCCAAGAGAAAGTCTTAGAGATAGGAGTGCCTTATGCTATCTAGTGTTCTAATGACGATACTCTGAAGTTTTACTTTCAAAGGCAGCTAAGAAAGCGATGTCTTTTGCTCCTATGCTAGGGTCTACAGGGCTAAACCAGGCAGTGAGGATCTCTTGACATACGTCTTCTGTTAACAAGCGGCTAGAAAGGGCAAGCACGTTTGCATGGTTCCATAACCTAGCGGCAGTTGCCGTTTGGGTGTCTGTACAGAGAGCAGCGCGTATGCCTCTTATTTTAGACTTCTTTGGAAACCCAGTCTTTTGCTCCCTGGGTTCGTCAAAAACAAATTCAAAATCCTCATGTACTCTTGCGTACACTCCGGTTTTTCATTTATTTTTTCCTGCCCAGAAACCAAAATACAGGGTTTCGAAAGAAGTCTATTATTTGCAGCCATGCAAACCCCAGTGCCAGACCAGCAAACGACTATGCCTTCCTCGCAGCGTCCTTGGGCTACGGCTTCTCCTACCGTTAGGCCTACCTGAGGCCAGCTGAGGGGGCTAACGGAGGCAGTATCGATGACGTTCGGGCTTTCAACTCCTAAGGCGCCAAAGCACGATACCACGTGCCCTGCTTGGCATAAAAGCATATAAAGCGGCTTAAGGATAGGGTAGGCATCATCTGCTCCTAGGGCAATCTTCATAAGGCAGGCTAAGCGATTTTTACATAGCTTCAAGCGTTTCTATACCCAAAGCCCCGAGCCCTAGCTCTAAAACATTCAGTGTGTAAGAGCAGAGCAAAAGACGCCTAGCTAGCACCGCTGCATCCTCGACTATGACCTTTTCTGCTTTGTAAAAGCTAGAGAAAAGACCCGCAAGCTCGTAAAGGTAGGTGCATAAGAGGTGGGGCTTTAGCTCGGCTAGGGCATAAGTGAGAGCAGTAGAAAACTGAATGAGTTTTTGGGCAAGGGCTAGCTCTGCCTGGCTTTCGAAGGGTGTCGCCGCTTCAAAGGAAAGAGAATCTCGCCTATGGCCATATTTTCTGAAAATAGAATGGATACGCGCTACAGCATAGAGTAGATAGGGTGCTGTATTCCCTTCAAGAGAGAGGAGTTTATCCCAGTCAAAGACATAATCAGAATTTCGGTTTTGAGAGAGGTCTGCGTAGCGCAGGGCACCGATGCCGATGATGTGTCCGATGTGGCGTTTTTCATCTTCTGCTAAGCTCGGGTTTTTTTCTGTTACGATGCGGTATGCTCTTTCTAGGGCTTCAGCGACGAGGTCTTTGAGTTTTATCGATTCGCCAGAGCGGGTCTTAATCGCCTTCCCATCGGTGCCCAAAATAGTTCCAAACCCAATGTGGAGGAGCTTTACCCTGGGGTAGCTCTTTGCTGCAAACCATTTATCTACTGTAAGAGCAAGCTGCTCAAAGTGGTCCTGTTGGCGGCTATCTACGACATTAATCATCAAGCTTGCTTGAAAGTGCTCTAGCCTATACAGCGCAGTGGCGAGGTCTGTTGTGGCATAATTGCTAGCGCCGTCAGACTTCAGGACAATAAAGGGCTGCGTCTTAAACCGCGGGTGTTCTGGGTGAAAGACGACTAGAGCGCCATTGCTTTCTTGGGCAAGGCCTGTTTCTTTGAGCTCTTGAAGAACTCTTTGAACCTTGTCCCTATAAAAGGATTCTCCTAAAACACAGTCAAACTTCACGCCAAAAACCGTATATATTTCCTCAAAGGCTTGATAGGAGAGGGAGTTGATTTGCTCCCAGATGCGGTAATTTTCTGAATCCCCTTGCTGCAGTTTTACGAGTTCTTTGCGGGACTCTTCTAGAGCACTAGGATCTCTCTTGCACAAAGCGGACCCTTCCTTATAAAGGGCTTCAAAGGCCTCTAGGCTATTGTCGTTTATACTTTCTAGACAGATGCCCTTTCGCTTGATAGCCATAATCAGCATGCCAAATTGTGTACCCCAGTCCCCAATATGGTTGTCTCGTATGACTTTTGCTCCACAAAACGAGAGTAGGCGGTATAAGGCCTCGCCAATGACCATAGATCGGAGGTGCCCTACGTGCATTTGCTTGGCGGTATTGGGCGAAGAATAGTCTATCACTATCTTTTCTTCTTTCCTGAGTGAAGCAGCTGCTCTTTTAAGCGTATCTAGATCCGCATAGGCCTTTAAAAAATTGATCAAAAACTTAGGTTTTAGGCGGAAATTGATAAATCCTGGCCCTGCAACTGAGCAGTCCATTTTTTCTTGAACAGAGCTCTCTTGGCTGAGACTGCTTACTAGCTTTTCAGCTAAGCTGCGTGGGTTTTGCTGCGTGTTTCTTGCATAAGGCAGGACGCCATTGGCCTGAAAGTCTCCAAAGCTAGGGTCTGCTAGACGGATATCTGGAGAAAAGGCTGGGTGGGGTGAAGCAGATGGGGTGTCCGTGGCTAGAGTCTGCTGAAAAGACTTTTGAAGAAGAGTTTCTAACTCTTGATGGAGAAAAAAACTGCAAAAGCTATCTTGAGCTCCTGAATTGGAAAGAGAATCATCCATAATCGTTCAGAAAAAATGATCCGGCCCTTAGGCCTTGGCAAGCCAAGGTTTAGTTTTTAGCATTAAAATATTACCCCCCAGTACCAGTACAAGGCCCCCTAAATGCTGGATAGACAATCGATAGCCTTCGAAAAAATGAGAGATGAATAGCGCGACTAGAGGGGCTACTACGCCCACGTAGCCTGCCATCTCAGGCCCCTTGGCCTTGATGAGTTCAAAGTAACAGAAAAAGGCCAAGACAGAGCCGAATAGAACCAAGTACAGAAGCGAAAGCCAGTAGGGAAGGGCGCGTGGGAAGCTTAAGGGCGTAGCCGTGAAAATGAGATACACCAAGAGCGCTAAAGAAGCATACACTAGGCCCCAAGCCATGGCAGGAATGATGGGGATATGGGCGTTTGTATTGCGCTTTACGATAACACCCCCAAAAGAAAAGATAAGCCCTCCAATAGCTCCTAAGACAATCCCTTTCCCAGCTTGTGACTGGTACGCTAAAGCAGTGCAATCTTCTAAGAAAAACAATACTACCCCGGTTATACCCATAAAGCTTGCCAGTAGGGTACTAGGCCTGGGCCTAATCTTAAAAAAAATGAAATTATGAAAGATATTTAAGAAACTAGCGCTTGAGGTCAGCACCGCTACTACCCCTGAAGCCACATAGTGTACTGCCTCGTAGACAAATAAGAAATGCATCGAAAACATAGAAAGGCCCATGAGGCACAAAAAAACATGGTCTTTTGCTTTAAAACGCAAATTCCAGCCCTTGAGCTTGCAAAAACTCCCCAAAATTAGGCTAGCTAGGAGCGCTCTGTAAAAAACAGAAAGTTCTGCAGGTAAGTAGCTGACCTGTATGCGAATAGCATACCACGTGCTTCCCCAAACGAGAACGACCGTCAGGTACAAGAGCAGATGATACATGTGCATTTGTGCTAGGGCCTAGGCTTTTCAAGCCTAGGGTCCAATACCTAGCCTAGAGTTGTGAAGGTTTAAAAAGCGTGTGCTCTTGCTTTTGGGGTGTGTCTAGGGCTTCTTCAGGCTTAGATTCTTTTGGGCTTTCTTTTTTAGAGGCATTAGCTTTTGCTTGCAAGGCCTCTGCCTTGGCTTGACGCTTTGCTTCCCGGCGCTCTTCATTCACTTTGGCCTGAAATTGCCTACGCTGTGGGCTATCATCCATGATATAGGTGGGATCTGTATCAGACCGCTCTATCCTGGATTCATGAGTGGGGAGGGCTGCACTGGGTTGCTCTTGCGCTTGAAGAGTGCCTATAAAAGAACAATAAAGGCTAAAGCTTAAAAGGCTCAGAAAAGACCTTAAGGAAGAGTACCGTAGGAATTGCATGGTAAAAAGCTATAAGGCTGGAGAGGACCGGTGGTGCGGGCAGTCGGAATCGAACCGACGACACCAGCTTGGAAGGTTGGGGTTTTACCGCTAAACTATGCCCGCGTACTCCATTGTGTTTCGAAATACAAATACAAACTAAGACAAGTTTATTCAAAAAAGCAATACTTTTTAAAAAAGACTTTAAAAAGCAGATAAAGGTATTGCCATTTTAGAGGCAAATGATCTTTATGCATACTCATACCGATGCGAAAAGCAAAATTTAAAACAAGGCAGTCTCAAAAGCTACCTTCTACCGTCTGGTGGGTAGGACTTTCTATGTGTTTGGTCAATACATCCTTTGTGATGATTTTTGGGATTTCTGCAGTGTATCTGCATTCTCTGATGGGGGTCGCAGTGGGATGGATTCTCGTTTTAGAAGGCTTGGGAGAGGCAGCTTCTTTCCTGATGAAGCTCTTTTCGGGAGTCATTAGCGACTATATTCATAAACGAAAGCCTATTATCCTTATCGGCTATGGGTTGATTTTAATCAGCAAGTTTATCCTCGCCCTCTCTTCTACTTTTGGGCCTGTTTTTGCTTCTTCGCTCCTAGAACGTATAGGGAATGGAACTCAAGGAACTCCCAGAGATGCTCTCATCAGCGATGTCGCCCCTCTAGGCAAGCGTGGTGTGGCCTTTGGTTTAAAACGTAGCCTCGGTATAGCGGGTTCTTGTATGGGCGCATTGATTGGGTTTTGCATCATGTATTATACGGAGGATAGTTTTCATACCGTGTTTTGGCTAGCGCTAATTCCTATGTTTTTTGCCTTTTTTATCTTGTTCTTTATTGTGAAAGAGCCCAAGTACCATCAGCCTTTTACTTCAGAAGCGGCCCCTCCTCAAAAACGCAAAAGGCCCATTAGTTTTTCAGATCTACCCTTATTAGGAAGGCATTATTGGATTTTGATTGGAGTGGTATTTCTCTTTATGATAGCCAGAATAGGGGAAAACGCTCTGGTATTGCATTCTAAAGGTGTTTTAAACATTAAAGATACCTATGCTCCTTTACTGATTATGCTGTATAATTCGACCTATTCTCTCAGTTCCTATCCTATAGGGAAACTGGCAGATAAGGTGAATAGAAAAAAACTCCTGGCAGTATCTATGCTAGTCTTAGTCGTATCTGATGTTTTGCTGGCCATGAGTCACTCTTATTGGGGCATGTTCATGGGGATCATCCTCTGGGGCGTACAGATGGGAGCTGTGCAAAATGTCTTTATGGCCTCTATTGCGGATATGGCTCCACCAGAACTGAGGGGTACTGCCTTTGGCTTTTATTACTTGGCTATAGCAGCAGCTTCTATCATTGCAGGAATATGGGGCGGACAGGTAGCCGAATCCTAGGGAAGGTGTGCAGCCTATATTTGGAGCGCTTGTATGGCCTTACTCGCAGTGGTTACCTTACTGTCTCTAAGGCCAAAGCTTTGGGGAAAAGCCCCTGAAATGAAGACAGCCTAAACCTCCCCGCCCTATGCTCTTCGTGCTTCAGGCTTCAGGCTTCAGGCTTCAGGCTTCAGGCTTCGCTCGTTGAGCTTCGCCCGACACGTCGCTTTAAGAGCTACCTGTCTCCCGAAGTTTCCTTGCCTAACGAAGCTTTAGTGTAGGGAGATAGCGTAGTTAGGAACGTAGGGAGGCGCCCGACACGTCGCTTTAAAAGCTACGCCCGACACGTTCGGGCTACGTTCTAAGAGCTACGCCTGAAGGCTCGGCAAGGGAGATGCCTGACACGTTGAGCTTCGGGCCTGAGACGTCGGCAACAAGCCGAACTACTTGTCTCCCGGAGCTTTCTTGCCTAAAGAAGCTTTTTATCTCCCGAGGTTCAACATAGAGAAGACAGCATAGTTAGGGGCGCAGGGAGACGCCTGACACTTCAGGCAATAAGTTCCCTTACGCGAGCTTAGAGCTAGGATTACGCCGTAGCTTAAAAAGCGAAGGCGAAAGGCCATCCAATATGATACGCAGTTTCAAAAATAATTCCATAATGCCAATGGAATTGGGCTTTCCAAGGCGAAGAGCGTCGTTATATTCATGAATGATTTCGCGGTTTAGTTGTACAATTGGGGTAAAAAGCTGAAGTGACCACTTCGGTAATCGCTAAACGCCTTAAGGATGGCAGTCTAATTATTTTGGCACATAATTCATTAATAAGAAAGCTTCTAGATCTTTATCGGTCCAGATGGAGTATCGAAACCCTGTTTCGTTCCTGTAAAGCCAGCCAATTTAATATAGAATCTACAGGCATCACGGATTCCTTTAAACTGCGAAATTTAATTAGGCCACTTGCGAAAGTAGGTATTATCTTAGTTGGCCTGCCAGGCGTCTCCCTACGCTAAAGCTTTAGGAAATAAAAAGCTCAACGAGCGAAGCCCGAAGCCAGGGAGCAAAAGACCCGCTTTCCCAAGTGGCCTATTCATAAAAAGTCACTTTAGGGGTTTAAATTCAAGCCTAAAAGGCTAAAAGCCAACCCCATACGGCGGCATTTCGAACACAAAATACTTGTCATACGCCCTCCTGAACCGTAGAGTTTTAGCGCTATAGGGTTAGTGCTTGGCTTTGCATGAGCAGCTCTGGTCTTGACTTTTTTTTACTTTTTATAAATATATTAATCTTCTCGTTCATAGGAAAAAGCTTCTTTTTACTCAATCGTAACGAAGTCTTTTTGCTGGGTAACCACCCAAACAGCCTGAAGCCATTCCTCTTTTTTTGGGCGTTTTTAGCAATTTTTACTGACTAGAGCCTCTATGAAATCAGGCGAGGCTGTCGTTTCCTATGCCTTATTTAGAAAGTCTTATGCATCTTTGTTTTCATTATATAGAAGCCCTGAATAACTTTTACTGGATCTACCTGGGGTGGATTTTCCTCTTTGCAAGCGGCCTCTACCTCACTGTATATAGTAAATTCTATCAGTTTCGTGTTATTCGTCGCCTCTTCCCTACGGTGAAGGCTATCCTTTCAGCGTCTAAAAAAGACGAGCCCGGTATTTCTCCCCTTCGGCTTTTTTTTGCCTCTGTAGGGGGTACCATCGGCATAGGGAATATCGCAGCGGTGACTACTGCTATCTTAATAGGTGGCCCTGGGGCCTTATTTTGGCTCTGGCTAGCGGCAGCTGTGGGAATGATTATTAAATATACAGACGTTTACCTAGCGATTCGCTACAGAGTAAGTAACCGACATAGAGGTTTTGATGGGGGCCCTATGTACTACATTCCAAAAGCGATTAAAGGTAAGGTTGGCCTTGCCTTAGCCTATGCATCCGCTGCCTTTTTATGCATTTATGGGATAGAAGTCTATCAATTCACCGTTATTGTAGATACCTTTGATAGCCTCAGCTTAGGGATAAGCCGAGAGTGGGTGATCGTTACTTTTCTAGCCTTTACTTTTTATATTGTAGTGGGAGGGGTGAAACGCTTGGCAAACTTTTGTGCGTGGGTTATGCCTGTTTTTTTATGTGCTTATGTTTTTCTTTGCTTATGGGTAGTATTAGCCAATATTGAGGCCTTTCCGGCTATACTCGTAACCGTACTGAAGACTGCATTCACAGGCCACAGCGCTACAGGGGGCTTTGCAGGGTCTACCCTCTTGCTTGCAGCTCAGCAAGGGGCTGCTCAAGGCGTATACTCGAGCGATACTGCCATCGGGTTTGATGCTGTAGTCCAGAGCGAGTCCAACGTGCCAGACCCGCATTACCAAGCTACTTTAGCCATCGTCTCTACCTTTACAGATGCTTTTATTTGTACGATGACAGCTTTTGCTCTCCTGGCAACGGGTATATGGAAGTGTGGAGCCAGCCTCTATCCTTCTCAGTATGTAGCGGAGTGCTTCAAGCTCTATTTTTCACACACAGATTATATCTTTGTGATTGTGATCTTTTTAGCAGGTTTTACGACCATTCAGGGTTATTTTGTAGTAGGGTCCAAGGCGGCACAGTTTATCTCTAAAAAATGGGGTAAGCCCCTCTACTTTATCTATGGGTTTAGTGCGTATTGGCTCTTTAGTCATTACCCGCAGCAGAATGTTCTGCTCATGATGAATCTCTCTTCAGGTTTCTTGGTGGTGATTAACCTCTCGGCTATTCTGATCTTGAGCCGCCAATTAAAGTTTGAAACCCAGCTCGGCACAAAGCACAAGACCTCCTCACTTCGTAGAAAACTATAGATAGGATCTAAGCCAGTCTTATAGAGAAGACCTCTTGCGAAACCATTGTCTTTTGCTCTCTGGGTAAGATCGTCAAAAAATAAATTGCTTTTTAAGGCTAGCTTGGCTTTCTTTTAGGAAATTCATCCAGCACTTATGTCTACTATTGTTATAGCCGCCTTTTACAAGTTTGCACACCTGCCTGATTATAAAAGCATGCAGGCCCCCATCCTAGAGTTTTGCCTAAAAGAAAACCTAAGAGGCACCATTTTATTGGCCGAGGAGGGTATTAATAGCACGCTAGCAGGCTCCAGAGAAGGAGTGGATAGGCTTCTGTCTTATCTGCGCAGCTACACCCTTTTAGCAGACCTAGAGCATAAAGAATCGTTTGATGCCGTTCAGCCCTTTAAGCGGATGAAGGTAAAGCTCAAAAAAGAAATCGTCACCCTAAAACAGCCCCGGGCTATACCGACTGAAAAGGTTTGTACCTACGTGGATCCCAAGGATTGGAATGCCCTTCTAGCTAAGCCAGGTGTGA
>CAZEFS010000023.1:2022-12613 GCA_964511545.1 uncultured Opitutales bacterium | reverse complement strand
TCGCACAAGCGCCTGCTAGAAGCCTTTGGGGGCTGCCCGCTCGCTGTTCTTCAGGCCTCTAAAGAGAGGCTATCACAAGTGCCCTATCTGCGCAGTGCCGCCCTTAAGGCCCTGATGGATCCTCATGCTCATTTTAATTTAACCGAAGAAGAGAAAACATTGGCTAACCTGGGTGCAAGCTTCATTAGCCAAGAAGACCCCCTTTACCCTCCCTTGTTACACCATCTGCCAGATCCTCCTTTGGGGCTTTATCCCCTAGGCACTGTCCCCTTGGATAGGCCCGCTATAGCCATCGTGGGGAGCCGCCGGGCAAGCCTTTATGGCCTCGGCGTTGCCAAGCGCTTTGCGATGGAACTCGCCCGCAAAGGCTTTTGCATTATCAGTGGCCTCGCCAGAGGCATAGATACCGCAGCGCACGAGGGGGCCTTAGCTGCAGAAGGTATTACCTGGGCTGTTTTAGGCTGCGGGGTAGATAAAGTTTACCCGCCAGAAAATCAGGCATTGTATCACGAAATTGCTCAAAAAGGGAGGCTCATCAGTGAGTTTCGCCTCCATCAACCCGTAGACAAATATACCTTTCCGATGCGAAATAGGATCATCTCGGGCCTCGCTCAAGCCGTTGTGGTAGTGGAAACCGATCTGAATGGCGGTAGTATGATAACAGCCCGCCTAGCCGGCGAACAAGGGAAGCTCCTCTTGGTGGTACCGGGCAGGATAGACCAATCCTCCAGCCTAGGCTGCCATACGCTGATACGCGATGGGGCCACCCTCGTTCGCAATGTAGAGGATATTCTGGATGAACTCGCCTACCTGAAAGCACCTCCCGTCCAAGCCCAGCTTACGGGCCCTTCTCCTAAAAATCCAAAGCCACTTTCCTTAGCTCCGCCTATAGAAAGCCTAAACCTCCCCCCTGATGAGCATACGCTCCTAGCACTTTTGCGAGAGGGTACAGCTTTAAATATAGATAGTTTAGTCCAGCAATCTCAACTCTCTGCTCAAGATATTCACAGCCCCCTGATGCTACTAGAGCTTAAGGGCCTTATTGTACGCCGGGCAGATGGACGGTTTGAAGCTCGTTAGACTTTTTCAGAAACTCAATATTTTGGTTTCTGGGCGAGGCCAAATAAATGAAGAACCGGCCTGTTCCTTGCCGTGTCGGGCGTCGTGTCAGGCATCTCCCTACGTTGAAACTTCCTCCTACGCCCTACGGGCTTCGGGGGACACGTCGGGAGACAGTTAGCTCGAAGAGCGAAGCCTGACCGTGCCAGGCATAGCTCGAAGAGCGACGACTGGACCCAGGGAGCAAAAGATTGAGTTTCTGAAAAAGTAGACCTCTTGGAAACTCAATATTTTGGTTTCTGGGCAGGAAAAAATAAATGCAGAACCGGAGTGTACACAAGGGTACATGAGGATTCTGAATGCATTTTTGACGAACCCAGGGAGCAAAAGATTGAGTTTCCGCTAAAGTCTGCAAAAAGATATCCGATAGTATTCAGTGTTGGAACAAGGATGTTCCGATAAGAGTCTAAACCACTCTTTAACACTATCAAGGAGGATACCCCATATGCCACTGGTTATTAATACCAATACAGCTGCATCTATCGCAGCTTCTACTCTAAACGTTAGCAACAGCCAGCTTGAAAAGAGCCTCGCTCGGCTCTCATCGGGCTGTAGAATAACAGCACCCTCAGATGACGCAGGAGGCCTCGCCGTAGCGATGAAGATCAACTCCGCTACCAAGCGCACCAGTGCTGTTTTAAACAATATCGGAAACGCTCTGTCTTACCTTCAAACCCAAGACGGTGCGCTACAAACCGTGACGAAGATCCTAGACCGTATGTCTGAGCTCAAAGTCATGCACGGAGACCCCACTAAAAGCATTAGCGACCGGGGCAACTACGCAACCGAGTTTAAAGCCCTGCAAATGCAGCTGACAAACCTGACCGCTGAAAAGTTTAACGGCGTAGACCTCTTCGTAGGCGCCGCCCAAACCCTCGACATCGCCATCACCGAAGCCGGAGACAAGTCTGTCTCCATCACACAAGCGGGTCTATCGGGAGAAGATGGCCTCAAAGTAGCCAATCAAGACGCGAATAACCTAGCAGACGTTAACAATACCATAGATTCAAATGGCATTACCATAGAAAACATCCGCACTGCTATCCAAAACGTTGCTACCATGCGTGCCCAGAACGGAGCCGAAGCCAGTCAGCTCTTATTTGCAAGCGACGTACTGGTCGTCAACCGAACTAACCTCGAAGCCGCTAAAAGCCGTATTATGGATACCGATATCGCTGCCGAATCGAGCGATCTTGCCAAAAATACCATCCTTGTCCAAGCCGGTATCGCTATGCTAGGCCAGGCCAATACCCTCCCCCAAGCGGCACTCAAGCTATTGGGCTAAAAAAGAAAATAAGATCCTTTTCTTAAAAAATGCTCGGAACCTTAAGCTTTAGGAGCCTCCTCGCGTCCTAAAGCTTAAGGCATTTTGTGAGCCTGCAGTCAAAAAATTCGAAAAGTAAAAAAAGCCATTGACGAACCAAGCTGGATCTGTATAAACGAGCCCAATTTAGAACATTGTGGCGAAATAGCTCAGTCGGTAGAGCAGAGGACTGAAAATCCTTGTGTCGGCAGTTCGATTCTGCCTTTCGCCACCATTCCCCGAGGGGAATTCAATAGTTACCCGCTCTGCCTTCGCGCCAAAGCCTCTGTGCACTGCTTGTTTCAGGCGATCTCTCGCTTTTCCTGCTGAAGCAAACCGATTGCTTGTATTCTGATTTTACTGATATATTTTTACTGAAGCCCCTGTTCATTCCTGGGGTATTTTTATTTGAATAGCTATCTACCTCAAAAAGTATTGCGAACTTTTCATCTTAAGGCTTGCCCCTGGGCTGTAGACTTTCTTAATTTCAGAAAGCTACATGAAACATCTTCTTAAATATGGTTTTGCTCTTTATTTGTTCACTGCTTGTCTAGCCTATACCCTGCAGGCAGAAGAAGACGATGGCACTTTTGGTGAAGTCGCAGACCTAGATCTTGAAAGCCTAGAGCCTGCCCCTCTCGCTCCTTCACGGCTGAGCCCGCTTGACGCCGCCGCTGTTGGTCCTGCTAACTCCTCTCAATCCCTCGCGCCTACAGCTCCAGCAGGGGTTATAGTGCCTGAAAAAACTTACCTTGAAGTCCCACCAGAGTTTAAGCACCTATTGGATACCTTTCGTGGTCTCTCGATCAACGGATCAGCGCAGCTCCAGCTAGACCATGTCCACTCCCAGTCTTCCTTAAATCCTAAGGCAAAAAGCAGGAGTACGCTCAACTTCAGGCGCCTGGGTATTCTCTTTACAAAAGCTGTACAAGACGACATTGACGTGGGCTTGCAGCTTAATTTCAACGTAGACGCCAATAAAGCTGAAATTGGTAAGTTTTTTATTAAGAAAAAGTTTATCGATCCTTTTTATTCTCTAACTGCCTTAGGCCTTGCCTACGAAGAAGCTTCCCTAGGCTGCGAAACGAATATCTCGAATATCCACTCCCCTAGGGTAGAAAAGTCTATCGCCGCAAACTACTTTAAAAATACCATAAAGTGCTTTAGCTTCAGCGCCAACGGCAAGACAGACGACGCCCTGGATTATAAGGTTACCCTGGGCGTCAGTGAAAACTCTAAAACCCCCAAGCACTATTTTGCCTACACCAGTCTTAGCCATAAAATAAAGTTGAACTCCTTTCTCGCCTTCCGCTATGGGACTTGCCTCGGCTATATCCACCGTGCAAAAACGACAGACGATACCTTCCTAGCCACTCTATTTACGGACTGCAGCTACGGAAAATGGGAGACCATTGTCGAGGGCTTCATCCAGAAAAACCGCAAAGAAGGACGCACCCCTCTTGGCTTTTCAGTACAGCAGTGCTACCATATATGCAAAAATAATACCCTGGTTACGGGCTATTCGTTTATCCACACCCAAAACAGCCGCGAAGCCATTAACCCTAGCCAGCTAGAGCGCAATGCCCCAGATAATAAGGTGGGAAATCGTAAGCCTCAATTCCAAAGCATGCACGCTGTATATGTCGGGGATGAGTGGAAGATCAATTCAAACTTTAAGCTGATTGGCGGCTACGAGCTAGGCCTACCTCGCAAAGCCTACTCTATCAGTAGCATCCAGAGGAATACGCTCCATGCGATTCGCCTGCGTTTGCAGATTGTCTTCTAATTAAAAGCCGATACCCAGTTTAAAAAGCCCGGTCAGATCCTTAAACTTGCATCTTTCCTGAGCAGCCTTCAAACCCGTTCACGGGCATTAAAGGCTGCTTTTTCCTTTTGTAAACCAGAAAAGCCCTATCTTTGCTGCCCCATCTGTCTGCTCTTGCAGCTTGAAACAATAGCTTTCTAGCAATCCTGCCTAAAGAAATTTTCATTTCTAACGATAATTATTTATTATTATTAAAAAGAAATAAAAATTTATGACAGGCTTTATCCAAAGAGCTCCTACCCGTACGAACGTCCTGCCAGCTGGTGTGACTATCGAGCAAAAACCGCAAGCCCATCCAGGAAAGGGAACTAGCGTAGACACTAAGCCTACCTGGGTATCCTCTCAAGGTTCACCACGAAAGGTCGCTACCGGAGGAACCCCCGGCTCGCCTCCCCCCCTAGCTGCCCAGCAACACAGGCTCCAAGCCAAAACAGCTGCTAGCACCTCTACCAAGCCCACAACTATCCATACTAAGCCCCTGAGTGAGCGCTCTGCTGTGCCTCAGCCCGCTAAAAAAAGTGAATTCCAGGGAATCAAGGGTTTATTCAATAAAATAGGAGATAGTGTTCAAAATGCACACACCCAAAAAGCTCTTGCTAAAGCCGGCTATAAACAAAACGAGATCTTATCCATAGGAACCGTCAAACAACATAACCTACAGGGTGAACTGAAGGCCCTGAGCGCTGGCCAACTGAATACGGCTTATACAGCACATTTCAAGCAGGCAGACGGTACCAGCAAAGAGCTCGTCGTAAAATTCGAGGCTAAATACGCCTCCAAAAAAGATATGCCAGATTTCTTAATGAGTTTGGGGATAAATCCTAAAGATTCTAGAGAAACTGCGCGCAACCTAGCTGCCAAGACGCTTGATAATCTCTTAGGATGGAACAACATCGTCCACACTGAAATAGGAGTTTTAAAAGACCCTGCTAGTGGCCAGTACAAGGTTGTTACCGCTATGGAAAAGGCTGAAGGCGTCTCGGGATATGGAAAACTGATGGGCTATAAACGTATTTCAGATGCACAGTTTCAAAAGTACAAAAGCATCAAGAGATTAGCCGATCAAGACCCCGAGAATACCATGGGTAACCAAGATATGCTGAATGCTACCTTGGCTTCTCTCAATGTTTTTTCAAAGTCAGACCTAAAAGAAATCAAAGACCCTAGTGGTAAGGTGATTGGCTTAGAAGTACCTCACCGTAGCCACAATATAGACCCTCAAGACCCTAAGCTCAAAGAAGGGCTTACCAAGACTCAGATCGAAGACATCATCATGGGCCAGTTAGACAGACATATTGGAAACTATTTTTTAGAGACTGAACCAGGAGGGCCAAATGGGAAAGAAAAAGTCGTGGGCATTAAAGGGATAGACAATGACCAGCTCGGCGGCACTGCCACAACGATACAAGTCTACGGTAACCTCAAAGACCTCCCCCCCGAAATTCCGTCACAGGCCTGTAGAGATCTGATCAACCTGAATCCTCAAGAGTTCCAGCGCCAGATGGAATGCTGCCTCCCTAAAGCTGAGGCTGAAGCCGCCACCGCTAGGCTAAAGCTGGTACAAGAGCACGCACAAAAGGTTTTAGACAATAATATTAAAAATGGCGAAGGTAGCCTTCTGCCTGGGTTGCAGTATAATTACAATAACAGTTACTATATGAATTTCTTAGCCGCACACTTCACTGAAGAAGCTACAATATTGGCTAACGCTGTATAACTCCACACTATGGATCTCCTCGAATCTTTTATGAAAACCCAGACCCTCGCTACCGATCTCCCCTCTGCCTGGTCTTCTCTGGAGCATACTGCTTCCGAACTTGGGATAGAGCTCCCTCCGCTTCCTATGGAGCTAGAGCATACACTCCAAAGCTTTAGCCCTCACCTCTACGCTACCGACAAAAGTTTGATAGACAAAGCCCTTCTGCAGCTCATCCAAGAGGTGGAAACGAAGGACGTAGGGGACTACTGTCTCATTAAATTTGAGGAGCACGGCCTCACCTCCAATATTCTCCATTTTTGTCTCGTCCACGAGGCGCTAGCCCTATTTTTTAGTCTCCCCTACGGAGGCCTAGAAAAGGAAATACAGGCGCTACACCTCACCGCTGCTAATAGCATGCTGCGCTTACTCAAAAATATTAAAAACCAAGTTAAGATCTATTCTGGAAAGCTACAACCCAAACAACGGCTCCTCATTGTAGAAAATAAGCGCCATACGGGTAATAATGGCTGGGGGTGGGTAATACCTGGGCAAAAGATCGAGTGGCATCCTAGCCGAACCCCTATAGTAGACCTGCTTACCCAAAGCCAACTTTTTAAATAATATTCATGCCACTCCATGGATTAACTGCACCTTTCCTCTTTTATGCACCCAACTACCTCTGCTTCGCTTCATTCTCCAGTATACAGCACTAGTAGCCAAGCCTTGGATAAAGCCAAACGCACTCCACCAAGCTCTGGTAGCTTGGGTACTCGGACAGTCAAAAACTTCACCTCTCTAATGGCAAAACATTTTAAGCTGATGAAAGAAGGCCTAAAACTCAGTTTAAATGTGAGTAAAAGCTTATACGGCATGGCAAAACTTGCGCTTAGGTCTGAAAAAGACGACATCTAGTATCTAAAACCTAGACCATTATTCTAAAATGCTAACCCTGCTGATTCATTTATGAAAGTAAACCTTCAATCTCAAAATTTTCGGATTAAAACGCTTGCGAATAAGGCAGAAAGCCTCGGCCAAACACTTGGAAAAGGTCTAGCTCAAAATAAGTTTGGCTCTCGTAGCGTGCTGAATTTGGGCCAGGCAGCTACTCAAAAAGCTAAAGAGCTAAAATCACACTTTACAAACACCGTTAAGCCCCAGAAGCCTCGAGCTAGTTCTCCTGTCTCACAAAAGCAAGCCACGGTCAGTAAAAACCCCACAAAAGCCTCTGCAAAGAAAACCCGCCCCATCACTCCTGCTACAGCAGAGTCCTTAAAGGCTTCTGGTTTATTGTAATCTCTTATATCTCTTATTTTCAAAGCTTAAAACACCCCTCCTAGATCATCTTCTACCCTGTATTTTTATGCACATTGGCTCTCATTCTCCTACACCGCATCATTCTCCTCTTTCCAATATCGCAGGCAGTCAAACGCAGGCAGCTGGTAATGCATCGAAACTGCATCAAGCTGGGCAGTTTTTATCTCGCTCTGTCAAAAGCTTAGGCTCTAGCCTAAAATCTGGTTTTGTATCTACTTATAATTGGGCAAAAAAGACAGGTTCGAAGCTATGGGGAGAGTCTAAGCCCCTAGGTGCTGAAGACAAAGCAGCTCTTGAAAAAGAAAAGCAAAGCGATAAGGACTACTCTAGAAAAATGATAGATCAGTCTTTTCCTTGGTAGGCCTAAGGTAAGGGATTATAACTAAAAACCTAGGCTCTTTCTCAAAAAAAGAGCTTTACAAAGCCTCTAAAACTGTTTTTCATCGTGTCTTAAATTCACATTATTTCTCTTTAAGACATGCAAAAGACAAAAAAATCCGTCGCCAAGCGCTTCAAAATCACCGCCAGTGGGAAGGTGCTCAGGCGTACTGGTGGCTACCGGCACCTCCTCCGCTACAAGACTAACAGCCAAAAGCGCAGAGCTGGCAAAGACAAAGAAGTACCTGCTGGTTTTGCCTCTCAAGTCTTCAAGTGGGTGGCAGCTGGCCTGTAAATAGCAGGTCTCATCCCCTACTCTACTGCTTTTCATTTTAACTTGCCTCAGGCGATAGCTAAACCCATTTAGCATCAGGCGGCCTTAGCAAGTAACCAACCTAAACCTTATTCCTACTTATAAAACATGCCTAGAGTCACCAATGGAGTCGCAACCCTTAGAAGGCGCAAACGCGTTCTCAAAAGAGCTAAAGGGTATTTCGGAAATAAATCCCGTCTATTTCGGTACGCAAAAGAGGCCTTGCACCGGGCAGGCCAATACGCCTACAGAGACCGCAAAAAGCGCAAGACTGAAATGCGCCAGCTCTGGATCGTGCGTATCAATGCTGCTTGCCGCGAAGCCGGTATCAGCTACTCTCGCTTCATGGGGGGGCTGATTGCTCAAGGCATTAGCCTAGATAGAAAAAACCTCAGCGAGCTTGCCATCCACCAACCTGAAGCTTTTGCCGCCCTAGTGGAGAAGGCAAAGAGCGCCCAGATCGCTGCCTAAGGTTTATTTTTAGTTTTTTATACAGTAGGCCTCTCATTACGGGAGGCCTTTTTTATTGCCCTTTACCAACAAAACATAGTTCAAACGCACCCTCTTTTAGAAAGATTGCTCAGCCCCTAGCTGAGAGCTAGCAGGCTCTAGATATCATTTCCTACTTGCCTTTTGAGGAAAATTTGAAAAACTAGCCCGCATGATTACATTTACTCCTAAAGCCGCCGAAGAAGTTAAAAAAATGCAGCAAGAAGCCAATGCTCAAGAGCAGTTTCTTCGCTTTTTTATAGAGCAAGCTGGCTGCGCAGGCAATAAATACGGTATGGGCTTTGATGATAAACAAGCAGACGACCTAGAGTTTGAGTCTGAAGGTGTCCGCTTTATTATAGATCCTTCTAGCCTAGATCGTATGAAGGGGGCTATTGTGGATTATAAAAACACGATAGAGCAATCTGGCTTTCAAATCAGCAATCCTCAGGCCAAACATACCTGCGGCTGCGGTAAGTCTTTTAACTAGCCCCCGTAAAAACCTATAAGTTTGAGGACTCGTCCTTGCTTATAGTTAGTTCAAAGATCGTATCCAAAAAATACTGACACTGCTTGCATATACAGCAGTCAAAAGACAAGGGTTTCGCCAGTGGTCTACTGAAACAGAAGCTGCTTGCAAGGCTTTGCCTGCTTGACCTGTCGATACGTTTTGGCTGCGTCTCAGGAGGCATTCACAAGTCTATTATTGATAAATCAATCCCAATAAAAAATAGCGACTGCTCCATACTTTTTCTTATTTTTGTATTTACAAATATTTATTTTTGTATTACAAATATCCATTCGCTTTTGTCTTGCCCTCTTAGTCTGTTACCCTCTAAAAGCCCTCCAAAAAACTCTATTTCCTTAACTCTCAGGTTTGGCACATTACACACACAACCCTAGGGAGTCTAGAAAATTCTAGTTTGCACTCCGCTATAAAAGGATCTCAGGCTGAGGCTATGCCTAGGGATTGGATTGGATGAGATTATTCTGAAAAAATCCTTTCTTAGCCATAGCTGACGCGGCAAAAGCGTATTCCCCTCACCCTCCTTCTTACCCTAAAACACTATGGATACCCAATCCCCCCCCTCCTCCCCCCGTTACCTAAACACCCTCCCTGCCCCTCTTGGAAATACCCAAACCCTCTCTCGCGGCAACACCGAAGTCCTTCCTTTTGCTGGAAAAGAAGTGCGTCAAAAGTCCGAGACCAAGCTGGAAGTTCCCGCTGCTCACGCTCACAAAAAGCCTAAAGCCGATAAGCCTCTAGACGCTCGCCATAGCAAAAAAACAGAAGACAAAACTAAACATCCTAAGCACAGCACAAAAGATAAAGACAAAAAAGACACAAAAAGCAAAGACTCCTCAAAGCCTGGCTTCTTTAGCGAGAGCCACTTTGGTATCCGGGATAACCTCAGTAAAGGCTTCCATCAGATTTTTCAGCTTCTAGGCCTAGAAGCAGCACCCATTAATGAAGGAAACGAAGCTGCAGCCATACAAGAAACGATTCAAAGCTCCGGCCATACCTCTCCACTGTTGGTGGTCAATAACGCCTTATTTCACCTCGTAAATACGATTGATAATCGCTTCTTTGGCGATAAAATTCCTGACGCAGCAGTCAATACAGTACGAAACATAGTAGGAAAAATAGTAGAGCATATCAACCTCAACACGCTCCCCTCGATACTGAATAAAACGAAAAAGCCTATCTTAGGGGAAGCTAATCCTTCTCAGGCCCCTGCTTCTTTGCAAGATCTTATTAACGCAACAAAGCAAGATAGCACCATCGCCGAGGCTTTGCCGAAGGCTCTGGAGGCTATTACTGGTATCACGGGCCTAAAGCCCAAGTCGCTGGGCCTGGGAGACAAGATCCAGCTCTCCTTTAATCACGCGAAGATGAATCTCGTAAAGGCCATGGAGCGCATTAAAGAAATCCTAAGGTCAGACTTGCATCTCGGCACACTCTTGCTAGATCTCATCCCCCACTTTGCTCAGCCTATTTTTGTGGAGCACAAGGCTGAAAAACCCGAAAGCCTATCGTTGAACTAAGCTCTCGTCTTGCCTACTAGGCTAGACCTCTTTCGAAGCACCCTAGTTTGGTTTCTGAAAACTCAGCAAGCAAAAAACTAAGGTTTCTGAAGAGGTCTAGTTAAA
>CAZEFS010000023.1:1653-2012 GCA_964511545.1 uncultured Opitutales bacterium | reverse complement strand
AGGAGAAATCCAGGCCTTTCTCTCTTTCCATCCGCTTTCTGTCTCTTTTTTTAGCCTATGATTGGCTCTCCCTCTTCTTACAATACAGGGTCTAAAGGATCCCATATACATCCCCATCCTGAAAATAAAGCAAAGCTCCCTTCAAACACCCGAGCTGTAGCTCAAGTCCCCCCCTCTCTCCCGCTTCCTCACACACCTACACTAAGTATCCCCGAAATTCATATCACTCCCGCTCTCCATGATAGCCAGGCCAAGGCCTCCAAACGCGAGCGATTCAAGGCCTCTGTCAGGGGGGTCTTTCACAAGTCAGAGGGCTCTCTTTTATCGCTTACCCATAAGGCTTCTACCGCCACTACGAA
>CAZEFS010000023.1:1179-1643 GCA_964511545.1 uncultured Opitutales bacterium | reverse complement strand
GAACAGCCAAAGCTTTCCAAACGCGAGCGCCTATCTCAACTCTTTACCAGTGATAAGGCTAAAGCCCAAACCATCTACTTTGAAGAAGGCCATCCCCTCCTAGCGCTTAAACCTAAAAACCAGTCAAAAGAGGAAAAACTGTCTAAACGAAAGCGCCTGTCTCAGTTTTTAAAAACTGAAAGACAAATCGCTAAAGAAATCTACGATGAAGATACATCTCCTCCCACGTCTAAAAGCCAAAGAAAGCCTAGGCCACAGTCGCAAGTATTGCCTAAGGGGTTAGACCAGCGCTTGGCTACTCCGCCCCTCTCTCGTCGCAACAGTCTGGATACACCTACTATTTGTATTCAAGCCCCTAGCCAAAGCCAAACCCCTACCTCCCCTTCCCTTCCCCCTCCAGACCCCAAGGTCCCTCCTTATACTACTCAAGAAGACAATCCCCCTCCCCGTTCAGAAACCAAAGC
>CAZEFS010000023.1:0-1169 GCA_964511545.1 uncultured Opitutales bacterium | reverse complement strand
TACAGCCATTGCCCCTCCGCCCACTAGCCAGCTTTCATTTTTTGAAGACTTAGATCAAAATCCCGAAGACTCTCTCCTCGCTGAAGCCCGTGCGTTTAAAGATAATAGACAAAACTATAGTATTTCAGCTAGCACATCAGAGCCCTCTAGCTTTTTGCAAGACCCTAGCCCTCTCAATCCCTGTTGTAAGACGATTGTGGATCAGTTTCAATCCTACCTGAACCATCTTTCCACACAGAGTCTCCCTGCTCTTCCAAATCCAGGCTCGCCTCTCCGTTCTCCTCTAAACAATCCTCGCCCACTGCCTGTATCTTCTGTCCGTTCTTCGCAAAATTCTAAAACCTCCACCCTGGCTGAAACCATCACGGTAGACCTGGACCATTACAAGCTCGAACCTCCCCTGTTTTTGAGAGAAGTCAGCCAATTCGCGCAAGAATTAGTCAAATACTCTGGCCTCGTGGGGGATTTGGTCTCCCTAGGAAAGCACACGTGGGTGCTAACCCATACGCATGCGAGCATGACCCTCTACCTCTGCCCCAAGCGCATCCAGTGTAGGCCCCATACTATCTTGACGTCTATTATCGAAAGTAAGCGTTCGAATAAAGGCCTAAACTACAAGGAGGTAAACACCGAAACGCTCAAAAACGCCCGCAAACTCAGCACCCCCTATACCCTCGCCTATGCCCAGTCTATTCGTAAGCACTTGCATTGGAAGACGACTTTCGCTAAGCTTATCGGCAGCTGCGTAGCCGTATCGGGTATTTTTACGATTTTTCTGTCTAGCCTAGTAGAGGAGTTTAACCCCGCCCTTAGCTTCAGCCTCTATGGCTACTATCTACTAGCCTTGAGTATGGCCTTCTTTACGCTTACTAAGAGCCTCAAGGTCCTCTCTTCGCAAAGCCTTTCGTGCCATCAAGAGCGGCAGCTCAGCCTCTACCGAGAGCTCTCAAAAAACAGTCCCGCTTTATCCCTTTACGGTAGCATCCCCCTTTCTTCCCCCCTGAACGAACCTGATAACAAGACAGACCTCCAAGCCCTCACCCTAGACCTCATACGCAGCAATTTTGACTTTGCCTTGCGTCACCTCCTAGAAAGCCTAAGGGCCGAGCAAGAACGTCCCCAGGACCCGGAAGCCCTCTTTCCGCAAATTTTGACAGACCCTAGCCAAT
>CAZEFS010000022.1:0-12980 GCA_964511545.1 uncultured Opitutales bacterium | reverse complement strand
ACTTAAACTTGCATAATTGTAGAGAGCTTACGGATGCGGGCTTGCAGCACCTTCAGGGCCTGACTCAGCTCACGTCCTTATTCTTGGGTGGGTGTGAGAAGCTCACTGATGCGGGCTTGCAGCACCTTGCAGGCCTGACTCAGCTCACCTCGTTAGGCTTGTATAATTGTAATAATCTGACCGATGCAGGGTTGCAGCATTTTGTAGGCTTGACTCAGCTCACCTCGTTAGACTTGCGTGGGTGTCAGAAGATCACCTTCAATGCTAGAGAGCAGCTGAAGAAACAGATACCGGGGCTAAAGATTTATCACCAATAGCCGTCCACCCCAGGAGGCCAAAAGACAGGGCTCTCCCAAGAAGTCTAATCTTCTTGGCAGCTTAAGACCAGTTCCCTCGCTGCTTATCCAGCTTGAAGCTTCCCCCTTTTTTTTGCCAGCTAGGGTAAAAAAATTCTTTTAAGTGCATTTTAGGCTTGACTTTTTGTGCCTGTTTTGTTAAGCCTTTTTTAGATCGTTTTAAAGTAATTTTCTGCCTTCACTCTTTCTTTCACACAATGGGCAAAATCCATATACTGAGCGACCTTGTCGCCAACCAAATCGCCGCTGGCGAAGTGGTGGAGCGTCCTGCTGCTGTGGTGAAAGAGCTGCTTGAAAACAGTTTGGACGCTGGTGCTAGCCAGATAGAGCTCAGTATCCGAGAGGGAGGCCGTACCTGCATCTGTGTGCAAGATAATGGCTGTGGTATGCCTGAAGACGATGCCCTGCTATGCCTAGAGCGCCATGCTACCAGCAAGGTAAAGTCTTTTGATGATCTACTGGCTTTATCTTCCTTTGGTTTTAGGGGAGAAGCCCTCCCTTCTATTGCAAGTGTGGCTCGGTTTACACTCCAAACACGACAACAGGGTAGCCCTATCGGTACTGAAATTGGGGTCGATCACGGGAAATTTTTATACAAAAAGATATGTAATATCCCACAAGGCACTCGCATAGAGGTGCAGCAGCTCTTTCAGAAGCTACCCGTCCGGCTAAAGTTTCTCAAAAAAGATACTACCGAGGCTATGCATATCCAGCAGATGATGCGCCTCTTAGCCCTAGCTCATCCAGGTGTCTCTTTTAAGTACATACAGGATGGAAAGATTCTATTTCATACCCCCCCCTGTCCGAACTTAGCTGAACGCATCACCGAGCTCTTTGGCACTGCTTATAGGGAGGATATGCTCGAGCTCAGCTACAACAGTCCTGGGTTTTCTCTGGCGGGCTTTATCTCAAAGGCCCATACAGAAGGGCACTTAGGACGTAAGGAAATTTCTTTTTTTATCAATAAACGTCCTGTAGAAAGCAATATCCTGCGCCAAGGCCTCCTCGAAGCCTACCACACTTATCTGCCTTCAGGGCGTTTTCCGAAGGCCCTTCTTTTTTTAGAGCTAGCTCCTTCTGTCGTAGACGTGAATGTCCATCCTACCAAGCGTGAGGTTCGTTTTAAGAATGAATTCTCATTGAAGGCAGATCTGAGCTCTACGCTCCGGTCTTTTTTGGAAACAAGCTCTCAAGAGAGGTTCAGCAGCCTGAAAAAAGGGCAGGGGGCTCATTTTGATTATATCGAATCTGGCCCCGAGTCGGTGATGGAAATCCAGCGTTTTATCAGGAGACCTCAGGATACCCCCTCCCCCCCTCTTGCTTTTCCGAAAAATCTCTACACTCATGCCTTGACTCCCTCAAGGGTCGACCCCCTTTCTCTAAGAGCCGCTCCTCCCCCCTCGAAAGAGTCTAACGACGCCTTTCCCTGGGTCTTCCTCAACCATCTCGAAGGAACCTATAGTCTTTTTAAAAGTAAAGAAGAGCTCATTATCTTTAACAGTCTATTAGCTGCCCAGCGGGTGCAGTACGAAAAGCTCCTGGCAGAGTTTTCCTCTCCACCCCTGACAAGTCAGCCGCTTTTATTACCGATCGTCTTGCCGCTTAGCCCTTTGCAATACGCTACGTTTGAGGCTCACTCCAGCTTTCTAAAAGACATCGGCTTTGACTTAGAGCCTTTTGGCTCTTCCGAAGTCAAACTCAGCGCCAGTCCTACTTGGGTCGAAGCTACGCAAGCGCCCGCTTGCCTCTTGGATACCTTGGATCTTTTGGATAAAGAAGGCCCCCAAGACTCCCGAAGGGCCAAGAAGCTCGATCATCCTCTTTTATTAGCACATTTAGCCAAGATGGCTGCTGTCCGTACAGTCAATCCTCCAAGCAGTCCAGCCCATCTCCAGGCTCTTGCAAAGGCTTTGCTGAAATGCGAATGCCCTCTCATCTGTCCCAGGGGCCTTCCCACCCTTTTCACCCTGAAATGGACTGATATTAATAAAAAATTCTCAACAAAACCCCTCTCTACCTCCCCCCTAGCGCATTCATAAGTATATATATTCTATTTAAATAATCAAACAGTCCCTTCTCCAGCTCTAGAGTAGCCTCTAGCCAAGAAGAGCGGATGGCTGCAATACTCTCCTCTTCTCTTCCTGCCTAAGAAGACAAACCTAGCTTCTCTAGAATCCGCCCCAGATCCTCATTCCCATAGTATTCAATCAAGATCTTTCCCTTTTTTAGGCCATGAGAGAGGCGCACCTTGGTGTTAAAAAATTGGGTAATCTGCTTCTCAATAGCGTGCATCTGGGCTTGGCTGGCGGCTAAGCGCTTAGAGTCTTGGCTAGGAGCTGTCTCACTTATGGATGACTGGCCTGCCTGCAAGCGTTTTAGGGCTTTTTCAGCTTCTCGCACGCTCAGCTTCTCTTCAATGATCTTGCGGGCAAAGGTCATCTGCTGAGCCTTGTTTTCTAGGGCTAAAATCAACTTTGCATGCCCTACAGACAGTAGCTGCTTAGCCAAAAAGCCTTGTACAGTCGGGTCCAGATTCAAGAGGCGTAAGGCATTCGCTACGCTAGCCCTGGCCTTACCCACACGCTCTGCTATGGCCTCTTGGGTGAGTTTAAACTCCTGCATGAGCCGCTGAAAGCCCTGAGCCTCATCCATAGGGTTTAGGTCCTGCCTTTGTAGGTTTTCTATGAGGGCAATGAGGGCAGACGAAAGGTCATTGACGCTTATCACCCTGGCTGGCACAGCCTTAAGGCCGAGAGCCTTGCAGGCTCGCAAGCGTCTTTCACCTGCAATCAGCTCATAGCGCTTATCTTTTTTGCGAACCAAAATTGGCTGCAAAAGGCCTTCAGAGCGGATACTTTCAGCTAGTTCCTGAATGTGGCTATCGTCAAAGTCTTTCCGGGGCTGATAGGGATTATTACTAATAAGCGCTAGCGGCAGCTCTTGTATGCTATTAGAAGGGTTCTCTTCTGTCAGCAAGGTCTTTTCTACAGGTTCTTTGGCTGGAGTAGCCTCGGAAGAGGCCCTAAAAGCTTTCTTGGCTAGGGTTTCTTGTGGATGAGGGGAGTGTTGAGCGCTAGCAGCTTCTTCTATCCAAAAGTTCAGCCCTCTTCCCAAGCGGCTTTTAGAGGAGGGATCAGGCTGGTTTTTTTGTTGTGGCTTTGATTTTTTCATTTCCCTTGCGGTATAAAAATGGTTTGCCCTGGGCGCAGGTCCTTATGTGGGTCTTGGATGTGGTTAGCTGCCTGAATATAGGCTATTTTAGAGTGATGTTCCTGGGCAATTTTACTTAAAGTATCGCCTTTTTTTACAGTATAGCTGATGCCTGTTTTAGGATAGTCTAGCTCTGCCTTTGCTAGGGTAGGGATGAGGACTTTTTGCAGCTCTGCCAGCAAGGTGTTATGTTTTTGATCTAGAAGAGCTTCAGCGTCTTTTTTATGCTGGGCTAGCAGGTCTATATAGCTTTTTTGAAGCTGCTTGTAGTCTTCTTTGCTAGCTGCTAAAGCACTTTTTAGCTTCTGCTGGTCTAGTTCTACCTGTTCTAGAGAGAGCTTTAGGGCAGCTACCTGGTGCCTTAGGGCGCTGAGGTCTTGGTGGATATTCGCAAACTCTAAAGTGCCCTGGGCAGCTAATCTAGGCCCAATGCCACAGATAGCAGATATCCCTACCACGCCAAACCCAACCCATCTATACATAAAGCAGCCCATAAAGAAAAACCACGCTAGTGTGATTTTGCTTATCAGGCAAGCACTTTCTCCTTCTCTTTCATCCAAAAACACTGGCTCAAAGCTGCATCAGGCCTTGTAGCTATTTGGGCATGCTTAAGGCCTTGATTCTCATAGCCTCTGCATACTTTTTGGTTTGTTTTTGCTGTTTGTTCACATAATTTAGCCATAAACCTCAATCTCTCATTATGCGCTTAAGGACTGATTTCAGTATTTACTTTCATCAAAAATCTTGCTTAGCTCTCAGAATAAGCCTACGTTTAATATAACCCTTTAGGGTAAAACCCCACAGCGCACAAGTAGCCTCTTGCCGCTTTCTTTTAGAAGCTCTAACCTATTTCATCTATTTCATATGCACCCTTCTTCTCCCCTTGAAGCCTCCCTTCAGCTGAGTGACCTAGGGGCTTTTGAATGCTTTGAATATCCAGGCCAGTTAGCAGTAAGACCGGTAGCAGCTTATGAGACTCTGAACAGAAATAAGACCGGTAGCTAAAGCCTGGGAGACTAGGCCTTTTTGTACATATTCAAAATATAGACATAATATAAATTGTAAGTTAATTATAGAAATATGGAAATTGAGCTTAAAGGATCTAACTCACAATTCATTTTTTAATTAATCCTTTTAGGTACAACTCACCGAGTTCACTCATGGCATGGCTATTGTTTTGATGCAGAGCTTTTTCCAGCAATGCCTTTTCCAGTTCTTTAGTGGCATGTAATACATTAAAATCAGTATTGCGCTTATTGTCTAAGCAGGTGATTACAGCCGCATCCCTTCCTAATATAACCTGAGTGCTTTCATTGATTGCTGTGATAGACCTTAAAACTTTCTGCTTTTAGGCAAAAATTTTTTATCGGCCAAATATGACCCCTGCAAGACTAAAATAAAATATTTTTTACCACGAAAGCTTTGATTTATTATTTTTTTGATAATAAAATCTCAAAATTAAAAATCTTATAGTTCATCTATGGGGATGAATGCTACATCACTTCAGCCACAAAAATGATGCCCTACCCTATGCAGCTCTCTACCCTCTGAATTCGCTCTACAGGCGGGAAAAATAAGTATAACCGGAGTAAGTTTTTTGGCCTCAGCAAAATTTTTATAAAAAATGTCTTGACTTTTTCAGCTTAGTACACTAGGAGTCGCAGTGCGTGTTTTAATTTATTAATTTTGTAGCGAGATTGGTCTTCCCGATATTATCGTCTGCAAGTAATTCACTTAAATACATGAAAGACAGCACCGCGTGTGCTATAACACCAAAACCTAAATCAAAATAACCTTCTTATGAATATTACGCATAACAATAACTGCTACGCAAATAACTCCTCCTACTCTCAAGATCAAAAGAACCTAGAAGACCATGCTTCTCGTAATGCTTTCGCGGACCATCCTTCTTCTGAAACGCCCTTGTTTAAGAGGCAAGAGGGCGCCGCTCAGTTCATCATCCAAAGAGAGGGATCGGGCCAGCTCAAAGCCTTTCTAGAGGAAGCCGATGGCAGCCGCTTCCCCATTCTCCTCAAGGGCTTTCCTGACAGAATAGCCTCCAACCAAACCAAAACCTTCCGCCAGCTCTTCGCCCACACCCCTATCAAACGCACCGGCCTATTTGCTGATTTTTCTTGTGGCTTGTTGGGGGGGATGTACGAAAATGATGAGATGAACGAATGGGCGATGCAATCTTTCAGTTTAATGACCAAACTTCCACCCATTTCACCCTTATATAACAAATTGTTAATAGCTTCAGCTTTAGATTTAGGAGAAGAAGAATTGGATAAAAGGCCTTCTAAGGGTCCTTTAGCTGCTTATATCCTGGGAAAAAGTTTAGCTAAAGCTTCTATGGAAGAGTTTATAAACTTTATTAAATCAATGGACTATAGTCTTCCTTGGAATAATCTACAAAATATTTTAGTTTTTCAAATAAGAGACTTATTCCGAATACCACAGAACGAAGATCTTGAAGCGTATAATCCTGATTCTAATGGAAAATTTGAAAGGTATCTTCCTTCAGACGCAAGTCAGATCAAACAGATTCAAGAAAAGCTTGCGATTCTCTTCCTGAATGCTTCTGCAAGTTTTGAATTCTTAATGGGAGCTTTTATCCCTGCTCAATATGCTTTGGCAATCCGTCCTTCCAAAGTACTTAAAGAGATGGGTATTGAAAAACCAAGTGAATATTTCTTCGAAGCACTTTGCAAAGGCCACTGGGAAGCAGTACGGGACATTCAATTTATGGGAGTGTTTGATCCGGGATTAGTAGGTTTTATAAAAGATATCTACAATATTCGAAATACCGATTGTAATAGCATCCTATCTTCTTTCCCAAGAATAGCACATCTGAAAGAACTTTTAACAGGCCTGCAGATCATTACAACGGAAACTTTAGGCAATATAGGTTTAGATCTAACAACAGTAGACAATCAAATAAGCTCATTTTTGGGTAGCTATAGACAAGATGCTCTCACTCAAGATCAAGTTCCTCAAGTTAAAAAGATCGTTCACGAAATTTTCAATACTACTTCTTCACAAGTTCAGCTAATAAAAGGAAGCTGTCAAGGTGAACATTATAAAAACCAAGAGCTTAGTTCTATTCATTACTATTTAGATCTTATCTACAGCGAGCTAGCTCAAGCCGCTCTTGTAGTACAAGTTGACGCTTTAAAAACCACTTCATCTAAAGATAATTCAGAGGCAGAGGCCCCAATTCAAATTTATAAATCTACCCTCATTTATGAAAATGAGGTTAGAGCTGCTGAAAATTATATTAAGCAAATTCAGGATCCAGAGCTGAAAAAATATACTTATCTAGAGCTTGCAAAATCAGCTGCCATATTTAACCGCCTAGATATAAGATCAGCTCACACAGGCGATATTGAGAAAATTATTAAACATTTTATTAAAAAATCAGACAACATTCCAGAGCTTGCTTACTATCTTCTTATCAAAGGAGCTGTTGATAAAATCCTTTTTCCTGACATTTCTTCTGAAGAAAACAAACTCTATTTCGAGAAATATGCTGAATACCTATCTAAAATAGGCCCTTTAGGCAATCTAGCTATGTTCGAGATTCAGAAAAAAGTTTTATCTCTGAAATTGAATGAAGCAAATAATAATTCAATTAAAAACGAATTTACTAAAAAAATAGAGCGTTGGACTCGTGATTATTTTGATTCTAATAAGCATGCAGAATTCATAAATAAAATTTTAATACACAACCTCCTGAATTGGAGCTTTTCAACAGAGTATATCAAGCTTAATTTATTCATCCATAAATTTTTCTTTGAAGGGATTATGGAAGATGAAACGATTACAGAAGATATAAAACAAGCCATATTAGCTGAAGCCAAAAATGCTTTAGAAGCCAAGTTTGATTCTTATTATAACTTAAACATAAAGCCTAAATTGACACTAAAGCTAAAGAGAAAAGAGCAATTTACACAGTTTAAATCAAAAAAATATGGAGATAAAAATAATTTAAACCTCCAGTATAGCCTTTATTCAAAAAAAGCCCTTAAAAAGAAAGGGCATAAAGAGGAAGCCATTGCTCAAGCTAAACTCATACAAAACTACTCTCCGCTAGTAAAAAAGATCTCAGAAGACACCATAGCCTTAGTTAAAGAATTATGTGAGAATATAAAACAATCGTTAGGCACTCCCCCTACAAACTTTGAGATCTTTACACTAGGATCCTTAGCCAGGAGAGAAAGTGGGTTTTATACAGATTTTGAAGTAGGGGTAGTTCTCCAAGAAAATAGTATAGCCGCTCAAATCTATTTTGAGAAATTCTCTCAAAAGCTAGCGGATAGCTTATTCATGCTGGAAGAACACCCGGATGTGGGGATGCACGGTGCACACCTCGATACTGCCGACAACGCGCCCCCGCATAAACGTTTTGAGTTTAGAGATCTATCTGAAGACCAAATCATGAATAAAATCAGGAATGCGATAGGCCACCGCCGTAAAGGTGATGTGCCTACCGCCGGCTCTAGAATTTATCTCCTTGCCGCTGATGATTTTGTCAATCTATTTAAACACAATGCTCTTGAAGGCCTCGACGCTAGTTCTATTGAGCTGAATAGTTTCTATAACCAAGAATTACAAGCCATCAAAGCTGTATTTTATCAATATTTAGTCTTACGTAATAAGTCTGTAGATATAAGTCAAAAAAATGATTTTAAAAAATCTATAAATTTGCAGGCTAAGACCTACGACGATTTAAAACAAATCTTTAACGCTATCCCGCCAAATTCAAGAATTTCAGAATGCTTCCCAGATTTACTTCAATTAGCTAAAAAGGAAATTAAAAAGCAACTGGTTAAGGATTATATAGAATATGATTCTAAAATTAAAAATGTTGACCCAACACAATTATCTGCAGCTGAACGCTTGAGGCTGACCAAAGAAACCTTACCGTATGTAAAAAAAATATTGAATCCTCTGAGTTCAGGAGAAATTGGGGTAGCTCGTTCTGTTCCAGATCTTGGAAGAAACATTGATATTGTTTATAGCTACACAGCTCCAGGAGAGATAAAAAACTTTGATCTTATCCAAAACAGGAATGATTTCTTTTCTAAAAAGATTCCTTGTCAAAATCTTGGCATCAAAATTAATGATCCTTGGGGAATTATAAAATTAGGACCTCTGAAGCAAGGTCAGTATGTATCTTTTAAAGCTATAATTGAGCTTCTTTATAATCGCGCTTTTAAAGAAAAACTGTTCACAGATACCTTTGACCTCAGCTTGGACTCTAAGCTTCCTCTTCATTTAATCCAAAAATTAAATAAGGGGAAAGCAGCCAAGATCTTACCTAAAAAGATTGATTTGAAACGAGCTTTTTATCGCATCCCTGAACAGATCCTAACAGGTCTTTCTTGGTTTTTTAGGGAAGCCATTGAAGCAGAGGCTTCGGAAGCAGAATTAAATAAAATTGATACTTTTCAGCATTATTTATCGATTATTGACCTATTATACCAAGCAAACATCTTTTCTGAAGATTTAAAAAGAGAATTTGAATTCCTTATGAACCTAGGGGTTAAATTCCGCCTTCAGCAACAACAGAAGCTCAAAGGAGAATGCAATGAAATCTACTTGCATGAGGAGACCTGGCGCAAAGAACTCGCCGATCAGGATGCTACAATAAAAGTTCTAAAAGATAGCTTAGATAGATGGGCCTGCCTCTATTCTGAGGATTATATCTTAGAAGATAAAAATGATTATACCGATACGTTGAAAAACTACCTGGAGGCACTCAAGAAAAAGTCATATCTCGAAAAAGTAGGCCCTGATATCTTTGAGCCGGAGGAAAAAATGCTTTTTGCTCAAGGGTTTCACTCTTTGAAGCATATTGTAGACCTTACTGAGAAATGGATCAAAAATGTTCAAAAAGGAGATGAAACAGAAGGCTTAGACGGCTTCCCAAATGCCTGATAAGCCCCTACCCTCCCCCCCTCCTGCCAGTCTAAATTTTTCACTCATATTAACTAAAACCTTAACTAACTTCACTATTGATTATATGGAACGCAACAACCTTCAGCCTAATAACACCTATAACGCATCATTTGCGCCTAATACCGCTTATAATGCAATGGATCAGCAGCCCCAGCCCCAGGCAAGGCCCGTACATCCTTTTGAAAATGCGGCAGACCTCTCCTCCCATCCTTCTGCTAGAAATTTACAGAATTATAGCAGTATTCGCCCTATAGAAGGAGCGCCGGATCGCTTTGCCTTTGACCACTTATCGCAGCCAGCAAAGCTAGAGGCCATAGAAGCTGCTTTACGGCAATATGATACTCTGAATGCCGAAGAAAAAACAAAAATTATAGCAGCCGCAGTGCAATTTATAAACAGCGTTAGGATAGATGCAAAACCGTACGAAAAAGTCACCCTTTTTATAGGCCAAACTGGAGCTGGCAAGAGTACACTGATTAATTACCTAGCCGGCGCTGAGATTAAAGGCAAATGGGATGAAGAATTAAACACGGTCTCCTTGGACATTCCCAAGATGTTAAAAGACATCCGTGTCGGTCACGGTGCCGCCTCCTGCACCTTTGCTCCCATGCCCTACGAGGATACAGCAACGGGCTTAGTCTACTTTGACTGCCCTGGCTTTATGGATTCTCGCGGTATCCTGCATGAAATCATAGCGGCAAAACTCATCCAGGATGTTATCCGCAATGCTGAAAAGGTCAATTTTGTAATTACCCTTACGGAAAGCTGCCTGTCGGATAGAGGGCATATCCGTGTCCTCAAGGAAACGATAGATGTACTCGAAACCTACGCCCCCGACTTTGAGGCTTCTAAAAACAGCATGCTACTGGTGGTGACTAAGGGTGCTAACAATAAAAACTTTGGTGAACCCGGTGATGAAGAGGATGATATCAAGTATTTCAAAGCTAAAGTAGCCGGAAAATCGGGTATTTTAAATGAATTAGAAAAAGAGCTCTCCGCCTATCAAAAAGCATTCCTTCAGTTCATTCATAATACAGGCAGGTTTACCTACTCGTTTAAGGCAGATATTAAGAAGGATACACTCGTAAGTAACGCGGAAAGAGGGCGCATTATCCGTAAAATTCAAGAGCTGGAGCTGGTACCGCATCAGGAAATCTCGGGAATCAAGGTTTCACGCGATGCGGAGCTGCGGTCCATCGAGTTTGCCCAGCATATCAAAACCTGTCTAAATGGGTTAAGTGAACAGGTCGCAGAAACTGCTTTCAAAAATATTGCAGACTTTTGTTCACAAAAGGTAAACGCAGGTGCAGATTTGTTTGACCAAGATATTACGGCATTGCAAGCGATGTTAAAAAAACTTCAGCGAGCCGTGATACCCTTGGTGACCAAACAGTATGACACTGCAGAAGTATTTTTTGAGAACCTACAAGCCCTCCTGACGACTCATGACATCCACTTTGCAGAGGATACGTTGCAGGCAATACACACTACACTTGCTGATATCAAAGGCCATGAGAGTGCTCAGTCACTGTTTAGAAAAATCTGTGATTTAGATATAGAAGCTTCAAATACAAAGCTGATGTTTAGCCAAGGGTTCGTTCCTTTATCTCAAACACTGAAACGCTTAATCCCAGCCTGTGACGCTCTGCAAGCGTATCAACCCATAAAGCCCGGTCTTCCCTATATGGAAAAGCTAGCGGATGAAACTGCAAATACCCTGAAAATGGAAACTCATTTAAAACATGCCCAGGACCATGAAAAGCTAGGGCATTTCAAAGATGCAGAAGAAGCTTATGAAAAGGTATTGAAATACACACAAAATGCAGAGCACTATAAGGCTTATGCAGAGTGTGTAAAGGAAATCAGCGCTTCGTTGAAAGATGAAGCGAAAGCAAGTGCATACAAAGAAAAAGCTTCGAGAGCCTTTTATTATTTGGGGGAATTACACTTAAAAAAAGGGCAACGAGAAGAGGCTAAAAATGCTTATAAGGCCTCGTGCGACCTGGCCCTGCACGAGGCCGCTTTGCACGCTTTAATAAAGGTAGCCCGGCAACTAGAGGAAACTGCGGAGATAGCCGGTGCTTTAGAAAAGCTGGCTGATTTCTATGAACAAAAAGGAACAATACCCCTAGCCATAGACAAGCTAGAAGAAGCATTCAAAGTGCTGCCATCTGTTAAAATACTGCAAAAATTAGAAGCGCTTTATGGGAAGGATGGCGGAGAAGATCAGCAGTCCAAGTTAGATAAAACCCGGATCCTGCGTTTTGAGCTCCAAATCAGTCAAGAACCCAAAAACATCGAGTTGTATAGAGACTATGGATGGTTTTTGAAAAGCATTGGCAAGCACAATGAAGCCCGGGCAGTCAAAAAACGCATCGATGTACAGTTGCAGGCCATACAGCGTGAACTCTTTCAGGGTCTACAACAAAACCTTCAGGCCTTACAGCAAAAAATTGTCAAGCAAAAGACTAAGATTGGAGGATTAAAACAGACGATTCACTCGCAAGCTGGAAAGCTCGAAACCTTGGAAGAACAATTGCAGGGTAGCGCTAAAGGAAGTAGTGCTGCTATAGATGACCTACAAAAGAAGCTGATATCTTTAGAAATTGTTCAGCTTCCAGAGCAGGCGAAAAGTATTCGTACTTTAAATACCCAGCTTAATAAGATAAATAGCTTAAACACCCAGCTGGAAAACTTTGATAAACAAGTAAAAACCAACGCTACAGGAACTCATACAGCCATTGATGGCTTACAAAAGAGGCTTGTATCTCTAGAAACTGTTAAGCTTCCAGAGCAGGCAAACAGTATTCGTACTTTAAATACCCAGCTCGAAACCTTGAGGGGACAAGTGCAAACCAATGCTACGAGAAATGATACAGCTCATACCGCTTTACAAACAAGGGTTGCAAGCTTTGAAACGGTTAAGCTTCCAGAGCAGATCAATAGGCTGAATACTTTAAATACCCAGCTCGAGACATTGAAAGGACAAGTACAAGCTAATGCTGCAAAAAATGATACAACTCATACCGCTTTACAAACAAGGGTTGCAACTTTACAAGAAAAGATTGGAACTTTGGAGACTTTGGAGAGAGAGAATCTTTCACAACAAGTCTTACAAGTCTTACAAGCCAATCCTGAAAAGACGGATTTGAGCTTAGCGCACTTTGGCATTCGGCTTACCGATACGAGCTTGCGGTATCTTGCAGGCTTCACTCGGCTCACGTCCTTAAACTTGAGTAATTGTAGCCAACTTACGGGTGCGGGCTTGCAGCACCTTGCGAGACTCACTCAGCTTACGACCTTAACCTTGAGTGGTTGTAACCAGCTTAGCGATACGAGCTTGCAGCACCTTGCAGGGCTCACTCAGCTCACGTTCTTAAACTTGAGTGGTTGTAGAAAACTTACGGGTGCGGGCTTGCAGCACCTTGAAGGATTCACTCAGCTAACGACCTT
>CAZEFS010000021.1:12757-13244 GCA_964511545.1 uncultured Opitutales bacterium | reverse complement strand
GTAGGGAGACGGGAGGCAGGCCGACTAGGATGATACCTGTTTCCCAAAGAGGTCTAGTGTTGACTGAGGCCAGACTGAAGCGCTTTCGAAGATTGAAGGGCTAGCCCTTATAATCTTCAATAATGAGGATACTGATCTTGCTGCCTTATAGGTTCTACAGATCAGCGAGAAGGGTATTTTTCTGTACTGTATCTTTTTGGGCTTGCAGGCCTGTCTTTTTAGTGATTTCATTGTGAAGAACTTAAGAACGCTCTTCCTTAAGGCATGCAACCTACCATAAAAGTACAGACTCCTCTCAAGTTTAACTTTATCAAAGCTACCGCTGACTCGGTGCGCTTTCATAATGCCATTGTAGGTAGTGGAAAGTCTCTGGCTTTTAGGTTAAAGAATGAAGGCTACGAGCTGAGCTTCCTTCCTCAAAAGCCCTTGGGCTATGAAGCAAAAATATTTTTTCGGCTGAGTCTCAATAAGCAAATTTTCTACCTAG
>CAZEFS010000021.1:7702-12747 GCA_964511545.1 uncultured Opitutales bacterium | reverse complement strand
GAGTCCGGCCCCCCCCCTCTCCATTATAGATGCTAGCCTTAAAGACCTGTCCTTACAAAGCCTGCCCCCGGATGTTTTGGCTCTTTTGATAGAAGGCTTTAGTGGAGAGCTTTTAAGAGGCTTAGAAGCGAAGCTGAAAGTAGAATTCAGTCTGGAGGACGTTACTTTTTTCCCTCCCAAAGAGCTTTTTGATTATAAACTTCATATTAATCTAAGAAACTCCAGTAGCCAGGCCGAATACCAGGGGCATTTTTGGTTAAACCAAAACCTAATGAGTCTTTTTGCGGAATGGATGGCAAAAACTAAGCCTTTACGGACGCATACATTTTGGGATAATACCCCTCTAAGAGGCCATGTTTGCCTGGGTATGTGCCGTCTGCCCAAAAAAGAGCTGTACCATCTAGAAACGAACGATATCATTTTACTGGATAATTCCGCGGAGATTCAAAAACAAATCTATAGCCTTGTCTTTCAGCAATCTCTTTCTTTAGACTTTCAATACCAAAACGCAAAAGCCACCTTTATCAAAATGAGTGAAACACCACCGAATATCCCAGTAGCCGCCACCCCTGTGAGGGCTACTGCTCAGGCCAGCGCTCCTAAGCCCATCCCTTCTCCAGAGGCTACGATTGCCCAAGAAGCTGCTTCTCCTCTTGCTCAAAAGTTGGATGCATTAGACGTTGTTCTGAGTTTTGAGGTAGGAGAAAAGGCTTTATCTATACAGGCTTTACGATCCATTACACCAGGCTTTGCTTTTGAGTTGGAAAATCCCGTCCAAAAACCCGTTGTGATCAAGCTAAATGGGGTTCCGATCGGCCAGGGCGAGCTTTTGCAAATAGGTGAAAAAGTCGGTGTTCGTGTTATAGAATTTTCTCACAATGGCTAGTACAGCAGGCACAGCTGCCAGTGCCTTTTCCTTGGGGGCAGACCCGCTCAGTCTTATCGCGCTTCTCACAACGCTCTCTTTGGCCCCCTTTATTGCAATCATGCTGAGCTCTTTCATGAAGATTGTGATTGTGATTAATCTCATACGCAATGCCCTAGGCGTCCAGCAAATTCCTCCTAATATTGCAGTCAATGGTCTGGCTATCATCCTGACTATCTACATCATGACACCCGTGATGAGCGATACTTACGCCATCATCCAAAAGCAAGACTATAGTAATAAAACCATCGCGTCTTTTGTGGACAACCTGAAGGAAGCTAAGGGACCTATGCAGGCTTTTTTAGCAAAGCATTCCAATGATAGAGAAAAAAAGTTTTTTATTAATACCGCTAAAGCCATGTGGTCTCCAGAAAATGCTGCTTTGCTCGATAAGGATCATTTTATGGTCTTGGTGCCAGCCTTTACGGTGAGTGAACTCACTTCTGCCTTCCAAATAGGCTTCTTAATGTACCTTCCTTTTATAGCAATAGACTTGGTTGTTTCTAATATTCTTCTAGCTTTGGGGATGATGATGGTCTCTCCGATGACCATCTCTTTGCCCTTCAAACTCCTCCTCTTTGTGCTCATAGAGGGGTGGAGCCGTCTAGTTCAAGGCCTTGTGCTAAGTTATAAATAATAGAACTCTATGGATCAAGCTACCGTTATAGATTTTACCATAAAGGCTATGAGCCTAGTCTTGTTCCTATCTATGCCGCCCATTTTGGTGGCAACCGTCATTGGGGTAATGGTCAGCCTTTTGCAGGCGCTGACACAAATTCAGGAGCAAACCCTGGGCTTTGCTATAAAGCTGACGGTAGTGACTTTTACGCTCCTATTTACAGCGCAGTGGATGGGCTCTGAAATGCTAAATTTTGCGATCTATATTTTTGATCGCTTTCCTACATTTGCCCGATGAACCCGCTCATAGACTTGCTAAAAGAATACGCTATGGCCTATTCTTTAGGGGTTTTACGTTTAACGGTAGCCTTTACGATTTTACCACTTACGGGCCCAGCGGTGATTCCTGGTATGTCCCGGATAATTGCCTTTGCCTCGATGTCTTTAGTGATTGTCCCTCATGTGCAGGCGCGTTTGCCTTCACCTATGCCGGGCTCTTTGGCAATGATGCCGATATTCCTTAAAGAAGCTTTTATCGGCATTTTGATCGGCTATTTTGCTTCTCTTATCTTTTGGATGGCCGAGGCTGTGGGGTTTTTTATTGATAACCAACGGGGTTCGTCTATGGCCTCAGCCTTTGATCCCACAACAGGAGGAGAGTCCTCTCCTTTAGGGATTTTAATAGCCAAGGCAGTCACCACGCTTTTTTTTGTAACAGGGGGATTTTTGAGTTTACTGACAGTTATTTATCAAAGTTATCTTGTTTGGCCTGTATTTGAATTTTTACCTGTGCTTAAGGGAGATTTTCCTATTTTCATGCTAAAGGTCTTTGATGGGTGGATTCGTTCGGCTGCCCTTTATGCAGCGCCTTTGATGCTTTTGCTATTTTTTGCTGAGTTTGGCCTTGGGCTTATGAATCGCTTTGCCCAGCAGCTCAATGTATTTGTGCTGGCTATGCCCGTGAAAAGCGGGCTGGCTATGTTTTTATTTGTGATTTATATGTCATATTTGTTGCATTACTTTAAGGTAGAGTTTTTGAAAATACCAGAGATCTTAAAAGACCTAGAAATTATGTTTTTCTAAATCATACCATGGGCTATCTTTTATATATATATGAGTGAAGGCGGAGAAAAAACAGAAGAGCCTACATCCAAGAAGATTCGTGATGCTCGTAACAAGGGGCAGGTAGCGATGAGCAAAGATACCGTCTCTACAGCTTTATTAATTGCCGTTTTTACTTATGTCTGGATAGCCTGGGGAATAATGCTAAGGGACTGCAAGGAATTGCTATTAATCCCCACGTATTACTACGAGGCTCCCTTTTTGTATGCCCTCGAAAATGTGTCTAGTGCTATTTTTTGGAAAGTTTTTGCCATTCTATCGCCTCTTTTGCTGTTTGTATTTATCGTGGCTATAGCGTCCAATTTTCTTCAGATTGGCCCCTTATTGGCTTTTGAGAGTCTGAAGCCAGATCTATCAAAACTCAACCCGGTGAGCGGCATGAAGAAAATTTTTGCCCTAAAGAATGTGGTGGAGTTTTTAAAATCCACTGCTAAGGTATTGTTTTTAGGCTTTTTTGTTTATAAAGTGACTCAAGGGATGATAGATCCCTTATTTAAAATCCCCCCCACAAAAATGCAGGGATTGATGGAGCTTATTCCTTTACTGATGAAGCGTTTTGCCTCGTATGTGATGCTGGCTTATACGATCGTAGCGGTCATGGATTTTTTCTTTCAGCGTCATAATCATCATAAAAGCCTGATGATGAGCCGAGATGAAGTTAAACGTGAGTATAAGGAGTCCGAGGGGGACCCTCATATCAAGGGCAAGCGAAAGCAAATCCATCAAGAGATGATGCAAGAAGATAACGTAAAGAATACCAGAAAATCTACGGTTGTAGTAACAAACCCGACTCATATTGCCGTAGCCTTGCTGTATGATGCCAATAAAAAAGGTTTGCCCATTGTGGTTGCTAAGGGTAAGGGTCTCCTAGCTCAACGCATGCGTAAAGCAGCTGAAGAAGAGCAGGTGCCTATTATGGAAAATAAAGAGCTTGCTAGGACCATGTATGATACTGTAAAAGTTCGCCATTATATACCAGCAGAGCTCATAGAGCCAGTTGCTGCTGTTCTAAAATGGGTGCGGGATAATAGCCCCACACGCGTCTAGGGTCTGAATACTTTCTGTGAAGGGACAGGACCTTGAGATAATTTCTGAATAAAAGCAGTTGACAAATCAATAAACTCTCCTAGGGTAGGGATGAGAAAAATTAACTTGAAATGAAAACAACTTTAGCTAAAAAAGAAAATAGAGGTGATAAAAAGTGGGTTTTAATAGACGCCAAAGACCAAATTTTAGGCCGTCTTGCCGTTAAAATTGCCAATGTTTTGCGCGGCCGTAACCACCCCCTGTATACGCCAAACCAGGATACGGGACTCTGTGTAGTGGTGATCAACGCCAATAAAATTCGCGTTACTGGAAAAAAAGAAAGCCAAAAAGAGTACATGACTTACTCAGGCTATATGGGCGGTGAAAAATATCGCAAGTTTGCGGACCTTCGTCGCCAAAAACCAGACTACATCATTCACCGTGCTGTGTGGGGTATGATGCCAAAAAATAAGCTATCTCACCAGATGATGACAAAGTTGCGCATATTCGCTAACGAGGTTCATTCTCACGAAGCTCAGTCTCCCTCCCCCTTAGAACTCTAATTTTATATAACAATGATACTTGATAAGACTCAATTCGTGGCTACAGGCCGTCGTAAAACTGCTTCTGCCCGTGTTTTTCTAAAACCTGGAAGTGGTATTATCACCGTCAATGGTAAGGATGTAGCTCATTATTGCTATACTGAGTCACTTTTAACGAAAGCTTTAGCGCCTCTGGCTCTTTTAAATATGAAGAGCGCCGTAGATATCAAAATTACGGTTGCTGGAGGCGGACCAAATGGTCAAGCTGAGGCTATTTCACATGGGATAGCCCGTGCCCTGGAAAAGATGGATGCTGCTTTGCGCACCCCATTAAAGGCTCAAAAACTCCTTACTCGTGACGCTCGTAGGCGTGAGCGTGAAAAGCCAGGTCAACCCGGTGCTCGTAAGCGCTTCCAATTCTCTAAGCGTTAGGACCAAGGCCTTATCCTCCAGGAATTTAAGAAATATATTTCTATTCCGCGAGGTATTTACCCTGAACCTGAACGCCTTTAGTCACTTTTTACTTCTTTTTATAAATTTCAAACCTAGCTCTGCTACTTAAAAACAATGATTCAATACCAAAAACACGTCGTAACTATAGAAGACCTAGGGATCCAAATCGGTACGGGCTCTATCGCAAAATTAGCTAATGGAGCTGTCACCATACAATCCGGGGATACCTGTGTTTTTGTGAGTGCTACAGTAGCTGAATCTATTCGGGAGGGGCAAGATTATTTCCCTCTTGGCGTAGATTATAGAGAAAAATACGCTGCTGCAGGTTCTTTTCACATATTCGGTGTTCGATGTCAGTA
>CAZEFS010000021.1:0-7692 GCA_964511545.1 uncultured Opitutales bacterium | reverse complement strand
CCGTTTTCCTGGTGGTTACTTTAAGAGAGAGGGAAGGCCTAGTGAAAAAGAAGTGCTGACTTCTCGTCTCTGCGATCGTCCTTTGCGTCCTTTGTTTCCCAAAGGCTTTATGAATGAGGTGCAGGTTATCGGTCTCTTGATGTCTACGGATATGCAGAATGAAGCGGACATTTTGATGGTAAATGGGGCTTCTGCAGCACTCTTGTGTTCAGACATTCCCTGGAATGGTCCTATTGGCTGCGTTAGAGTAGGGGAGGTGGATAATCAATTCATCGTCAACCCCACCAATGAACAGCTCTTCGAATCTGCCCTAGATCTTATCTATGTGGGTAATGAAAAAGATATGATGATGATCGAAGGTAGTGCCGATCAAATCAGCGAAGAGCGCTTTATACAGGCTTTAGAGTTTGCTCATACCCATGTGCAAAAGATCATTCAAGCTCAAAAAGAGCTTGCTAGGATGGTGAATAAAGAAAAGCGTGCCTTTACCTTGTATACAGTAGACAAAGCTGTACTGACTTTTTGTAAGGATTTAGTAGGTTCACGCCTCAAAGCCGGTGTTTTTCAAGATTCTAAAAAAGCCCGCACTGAAGCGGTTAATACCCTCAAGGAGGAAGCCACTTTAGCCTATAAAGAAAAGGTAGGTGAGGCAGCCTTTAAAGCAGATCAAATACGCCTTGCCTTTGAAGAACTGCAGGAGGAACTCTACCGTGAGGCCATCCTAGAACGTGGCCAAAGAGTGGATAAGCGTGGCCCTAGCGATTTACGCTCTATCTCCTGTGAGGTAGGCCTGCTGCCTCGGGTGCATGGTTCTTCTTTGTTTCAAAGAGGTGAGACTCAATCGATAGTCCTTGCTACTTTGGGTACGTCTCGTGATGCCCAAGACCTAGATGCCATAACCGGAGGGGCAGAGTCAAAGTCTTTTATCCTTCAGTACAATTTTCCTCCCTTCTCTGTGGGTGAAACGGGTCGTTTTATGGGCCCAGGCCGTAGAGAAATTGGCCACGGTGCCCTAGCCGAGCGCTCATTACTGCCTATCATTCCCCCAGAAGATCAGTTTCCCTATACGATACGTTTGGTCTCCGAAATCATGGAGTCGAATGGGTCGACCTCTATGGCCTCTGTCTGTGGGGGTACTTTAGCCCTTATGGATGCCGGCGTACCTATTGTAGCACCTGTAGCTGGGATTTCTACCGGACTTGTTAGCCAATTTGATGCTCAGGGCAGCCTTGAGAAACATGTTATTCTTACAGATATCTTAGGGGCAGAAGATCACTTTGGTGATATGGACTTTAAGATCGCAGGGACTAGAGACGGCATAACAGGTTTCCAGCTAGACTTGAAAATTCAAGGTCTCCCATTTGATATTGCTAGAAAAGCCATTTTTCAAAACCATACTGCACGGATGCAGATCTTGGATGTGATGGAGGCAAAAATGCCGAAAACGCGTGATGATCTACGTGAATTTGCGCCACGTGTCCATCAGATGAAGATTGACTCAGATAAGATCGGCGCCCTCATCGGTCCAGGTGGAAAAAATATCAAGCGTATCACCGAGATTACCGGTGCTCAGATCGATATTAATGAAGACAACAGCGGCCGTATCCTTATTTTCTCTAATAATAAGCAGGCTCTAGAGAGAGCTATTTCTGAAATAGAGCTTGTTACTGGGAAAATAGAGATCAATAAAGTGTATCGTGGTATCGTTCGCTCTATTAAAGAATTTGGGGTATTTGTCGAGTGTTTGCCTGGCCAGGAAGGCTTAGTTCATGTTTCCGAGCTTGCTGAGGTTAGGGTTGAATCTCCAGACGACGTCTGCCGAATGGGGGATGAGCTTATTGTGAAATGTATCGGGATTGACGAAAAAGGCCGTGTGCGTCTCAGCCGAAAAGCAGCTTTGTTAGAAGCTAAGGGAATTCCTTATGAAGCTCCTGAAAGTCGCCCCCCCTCTCGTGACCGGGATAGAGACAGAGACCGTCGATCCCCTGCTAGAGGGCCGAGAGGTCATTAAAGGTCCCTTGGGGCCTTTAGCTTCTTAAAGCCGTACGTCTTGAATAGGGAAAAATATCGGGATGGATAGCCCAGAATAGCTCAGTAGACTACTTGCTGACCTACGTATTATCTTGGTTGGCCTTTCACCTTCGCTTTTAAAGCGAAGCCTGAAGCCCGAAACCAGAGAGCAAAAGACAAGGGTTATGCAAGAGGTCTAGTGTTAAGCCAAAAGTGGTCTTGGGTTTCAGCCTTCCTTAAGGACGGGTAACCTTTCTTCCGTTTCTGGTATTGACTTCTTGTCTCAGATATTCATCTCTAAAAGACAATATATGGCAAATAAAACAGATAAGTGGCCTCAGAATATTTCAGGAAAGTTTTATGTCGATGAACAGTGCATAGATTGTGACCTTTGTAGAGAAACAGCGCCCGATTTTTTTAAAAGAGATGATGATGGTGGCTATTCTTTCGTCTATAAGCAACCATCTACACCGGCAGACTTTGAGCTATGTCAGGAGGCCCTAGAGGGCTGTCCTGTGAACGCTATTGGCGATAATGGAGACGCATAAATTTATTTTTTACTGAACAATTTTGCTTGCCATCCCTCGTCCACTATGGTCTTGTTTCCTTTTTATAAGGGTGATAAAAGGCGATCAGGTCAAAAATTCAAAACTTACTTCTAAGGATTGACAAAGCAACCGAACTTCATCCTAATCACCCCGTACACAATATATTTTTTAATCTATTATGTCAGAAACTATTCAACAACGTGTTAGTAAAATCATCGTTAACCAGCTCAACGTCAATGAAGAGCAAGTCACTGAGGCTGCTTCCTTTTTGGACGATCTAGGCGCAGACTCTTTGGATACTGTAGAGCTTGTAATGGCCCTAGAAGAAGAATTTAAGAATGAGATTCAAGGAGAAATCTCTGACGAAGATGCTGAAAAGCTCCGCACTGTAGGTGATGTAGTTCGTTATATACAGGGCAAAATGAATAAAACTTAGAGTCTTGCCTTTAGGTTGATGTATTCTATTTAAGGCTTATAGCCTTTTTGTCTGCAGCTGTCATCCAAAGCTCAAACGTTTTATAAACTTTATTTTTCTATTCAATAATGTCTAAAAAACGCATCGTAGTTACCGGCATAGGCGTCATTACTTCACTAGGCCAAACCGTTGAGGAGTATTGGAAAAATCTTTTAGCTGGTAAAAGTGGCATACGAAAAGTGACTCGCTTTGATGCAACTGATTATCCCTCTAAAGTAGCTGCAGAGGTTGATTTTGATCCTACCCAGTACATGGATCCCAAAGAGGCAAAGCGTAACGATAGATTTACACAGTTTGCTCTAGCTGCTACTCAGGTAGCGGTCAAGGATGCTGGGCTAGACCTTTCAGCAGTCGATAAAACACGGATGGGGGTACTGATCGCTTCCGGAATAGGAGGCATGGAAACTATAGAAATCCAGTCTGGACGTCTTCATTTAGAGGGGCCGCGTCGTGTGTCTCCTTTTATGATACCTTCTCTGATTGCTAATATCGCCTCAGGTGTAGTGGCGATAGAGCTAGGGGCTATGGGGCCTAACTATGGGATTGTTACTGCTTGTGCTGCCGGTAGTCATGCTATCGGTCAAGCTTATCGGGCACTGCAATACGGCGATGCAGATATTATGGTTGCGGGAGGAAGCGAGGCAGCTATTACTCGCTTAGGTTTCGCAGGCTTTTGTGCGATGAGGGCGATGTCCACCCGCTCAAATGAAGATCCCATCCAGGCCAGTCGTCCTTTTGATACTAGCCGGGATGGCTTTGTTATGGGAGAGGGTGCAGGAGTGCTCATCTTAGAAACATTAGAGCATGCACAGGCTCGGGGGGCTACTATCTATGTAGAGATTGTCGGGTATGCGGCTACGTGTGATGCTTTTCACATCACTATGCCAGATGAGCAAGGCTCTGGAATGGCTCTATGCCTACAGAATCTTTTGAGGGACGCCGGTTTAGATGTGCAGGAGGTACAGTATATCAACGCTCATGGTACTTCCACGCCCTATAACGATAAATTTGAAACTCGCTCCATTAAAAAAGTATTTGGCGAATACGCTTACAAGCTAAAAGTCAGTTCTACCAAGTCTATGACGGGCCATTTGTTGGGCGCTGCTGGGGCTATAGAGGCTGCTGCAGCTATTAAGGCTATACAAACGGGATGGATTGCTCCTACCATCAACCTGCAAAACCCAGATCCAGACTGCGACCTGGATTATGTCCCTAACAAGGCTGTTCAAGCCCCAGTACAAGTAGCTATAAGCCAAAACTTAGGCTTTGGTGGGCATAACGCTGCCCTTGCTTTCAGGGCGTATCCATCTTAGCATACGCTCTAGAGCTTATTGAGCTTGTTCTCAAACCTGCAAAAGAGAGATTTTGGGGTGAGACAGGTCTATTGAGATGAACCAGCAGATCTTGTAGGGCCCTCAGAGCGTCACTAGTCTCATATAGCCAGGATGGGGTAAGAAGAAAAGTGAAGAGACTATTGCAGTTTCAATAGACTTCTTTGGAAACCAGGTCTTTTGCTCTCTGGGTTCGGGCTTCGCTTTAAAAGCTACGCCCGACACGTCGGGTGATGGGCTGGTTCCTCTCTTGCTTTTTCCTGCCCAGAAAACAAAATACCTAGGTCCGAAAGAAGTCTATTTATTCCTTTATGACCCAGCTTCGGTGTCTTTTGAAGGGGATCTTCTAGCTGCTTTTACGGTTATCACGAGGTTTTCTCACCCTGTACAGAATTGAGCATTTCGCTAGCAAGGTTGAGTTTTTTATTTACTTCGCCTATGATGATGGAAATATCTGTTAGTGAGAGCTTGAGATCAAACCAGATAGATTGCGAAAAACTCTCTGTAATGGCGTCTATCCCATTTTTAACCTGTTGGTTATTGCAGGCAAAATTAGCTATGTGCACGTATTTTGTGATTTTAGGCTCTTTTTGGTCTGTTTGTGTGGGCTGATGGTGGTAACGAACGGCATCTATAATCGTTTGGGGTAGTTGCCAGCGTTCCACTAGGATCCCTCCCACTTCAGCGTGATCTATTCCCAAAATGGCTTTTTCTACTTCGTGTAAGGGGTGCTGGTAATGTTTGGCTTCTTCTAGTACATTTAGGTAGTGGTCTCCCATAAACTGATCCAGGATCAATATTCCAATGTCATGTACAAGGCCACACATGTACAGCTCTTCAGTAGGAAAGCTAGCACGGGTCGAAAGCTTTTCTACACTTTGAGCCCCAAAGGCCACCGCTAGGGCATGTTTCCAGAAGTCTTGGTAACTAAAGTACTGAGAGGCTTTAAAAATATTAATAACAGAGAGCGATAGGACGACGTCTTTGATGATGCCTAGACCGATGCGTAAGACGGCCTGGTCTATAGCGCCAATGCGCTGAGGGCCAGCAAAAGCAGCTGAATTTGCTAGGCGTAAGACCTGGGTTGAAATGGCAGGATCCATGGATATAACCTCAGCTATACTATCAATACTAGCATTTTCATCTGAGACTAAGTCCAGCAGCTTATGGACGATGCTTGGGACAGACGGAAGGTTTTTGTCTGTCTGCAAGCGTTCGATAATTTGGTCGTGAAAGCCACTCATGAGTAGTATGTTGCTAAAAAAGATGACTTACAGGCCAAACTCAGCGCCTAAAGCTTTTTGAGTATGAGAGAAACTGTTTTCCAGTTCTGTTAAAAGATATTTGCAGTCTTGTGCTTCGTGGCTGAGTGCCGCTTGCTCTAGCTTTTGGCATAGCTCTACCATGACTTGTGCTCCGATATAGCTGGCAGAGCCTTTTAGCGTATGGGCTGCTATTTTGATAGCATCATAAGCATGGGTTTCTAGGGCTCTAGCTAGAGTTTGAAGCTGAAGAGGGGCTTGTTCCTGAAAGAGAGTGAGCAGTTCTTCAAGGAGGGCCTTATCCTCACCGCAAATGGCTTTTAGTGTATCAGGGGTAATCAATGCAGAAGACATGAGAAACCTAGTATACAGTAGAAATGCCCCTTTGTCTATCAGATCTAGTAGGCTTTGAGTTGATTCTTTTAGAAGGCAGGCGAGCTTGCCTTATCCATCCTTTCGCCGGTTTGTAGTTTTTGAGGAGCTAGGACTAGGCTTAGAGCCCGTTTGAGCTTGGGGGGGAGGCGCTTGAGAAGAGCGTAGGGGGGAGGAGTAAGTAGAGAATTTCTTCTTTTCAAAGAGAAGAGGGGCACCTGTCAGGCTTAGTTCGTAGAACGAAGCCTGAAGCCGCCTGACGGGCCGGACGTCTCCTTACGCTCCTAACAGACGCTACCTCCCCTACGCTAAAGCTTCGTTAGGTAAGGAAACTTCAGGTTACGCTCTTCCCCCTACCCTCTTCGAGGTTTAGGCAGGGCCGGTCAAGAGAGTTTAGAGCACAGCTAAGAAAGGGCTATCCTCTTAATCATTCAAAAGGTCTATTTTTGTTTACAGATAGGAAAGACTCATATGGGGATAGTCCAATGCTTGGTTTGTAAAGCTATAAACAGAAAGTTTAGATACTTTTTGCCTCTTTTCCAATTCGTTCTGTTCAGGCTTCGCTTTTTGACTTATTTAGTGCAATATACTTGCATAACCACGGGGCAATTTTTACAGTTTTCATAAAACCTTGATGTTAGCTTTCCCGCTGTTCATCAAGCCTAAATCTTGCCCCCTTTTTTTTTGTCAGGTAGTGTAGTTGAAAGGTCGTTATTCTCAGGGCTTCTCCAGCTGATCAATGCCTCGTCTGTCATAAATGATAATGTGCTAATAATAGGCGCTTCTTCATCATTAGTAGCTTTTAGAAGACTATTTAAGTCTCCATCGGTTTGCTGATCTAAGCTAGGTGCTACTTGCATCCCTTGTTGAGCGTATCCTGCTGGAGGAATTTGGATAGCATGAACTCCTTGCAGTACAGGCAGTGGTTCGGGCTGTCCTGAATTTACCAACTGGCATTCTTGTATATTCCTTATATTCATACTTTATTAAGGTTAAGGGTTAACAAATTATTACACTACCTGACAAAAGATTCTGAATGCATTTTTGACGAACCCAGGGAACAAAAGAAAAACGCTTCCCCAGCGCCCTAAAACACCCCCCATAAATAGTATAGATTTTTTACCCATCCTATCCAAGGCTTCAGTTTAGGAATTTCTAATAATACTCCATTATTACTTCTATTTTTGGTAAATTTACAGTTGACAGCAAAATAAATGCGGATTAATTTCGCATACGCCTTATAGGCAAGCGTTTATCTCCACAAGACTTGAGCTAATAGTTTTGTCCTTAAGGGTTTTAACACAAAATAAATATCAATTCATATCAGTAAATCATGAACGTTAATCCAAATAATTCATCCTTAAATCCCAACTCATCCAGTCTGAGTAACCCCGCCCTAAACTCACCGGCAAATCCCCTTGGCGGAGCCTCTCTGGGGGCACAACAAGTTGGCGGAGTGCAGAACCCGTTTCCGATAACGGTTAACGACCTCCTGAGCCAAAAGGTCAAAAAGCGCTCTAGCGTCATCCTCTCTATTCCTGCTGCAACGCAGCAAGACGATGGTTTTTCTGCCTTAGCCAAAGATAAAACCCTAGATGAAGACTCTCGCCTAGCCGCTGCAACGAAGATACAAGATAATCAAAAACGAGACACTATCCTAACGGAACTAGCAGAAGATAAGAGCCTAAAAGACA
>CAZEFS010000020.1:0-13249 GCA_964511545.1 uncultured Opitutales bacterium | reverse complement strand
ATAGCATCTAAAACAGGGGGCATACACAGGGGGTAAAAAGGTTAGGAAAGCTCATTTTATAAAGATTCTTATACCAGGATGCAAGCTACATTAGACTTCTTAGGGAACGTTGCTATACAGCTGGCCATTAGGAGATACTAAATTTGCGCTGACAAAGATAATCAGATTACGTTTCTGACTCGTTTCACTTTTTGACTGAAATAAACGGCCTAAGAGAGGGATATCTCCTAAAATCGGTACTTTATCCTGCACCTTCACTACTTCTTCGCGTGCTAGACCCCCGATGACAGCAATCTGCCCATTGGCAATGGTGAATTGCGTTTTTATCTTTCGAATAGAAAAAATAGGCTGTATAAAGCCAGAGGGAATATTCACAGAGGTATTGCCCGTAACTGCAATGCTACTACCCCCATATTCTACAAAGCCTTCAAACTCAGTGACCTTGGGTTCTAGGGTAAGGGTAATATAGTTATTCATCTCGACAGTGGGTGTCACTTCCATTTCAACACCAATATTGCGTACAGTAAAGTTTCGGGGCGTACCAGCGGTAATAGATACACCTGCGCTACCACCGCCGTTGAGATTGGTAGAACCCACTTCAGAACCTATATCTCCAAAGCTTTCTGGATAACGAAACTCCTGGGCTACTACAATCTGAGCAGTTTTACCAGAGAGGACGGTTAGCTTCGGAGCGCTCATGAGATCAGACCCCCCATGTTGCTCTAAAGCCTTGATCATGACATTTAGGTCCCAAGCGTTAAAAACTCCCGTAAGGTTAGCTGTAGGTACAGCCTGAGAGCCCAGGTTCAGCGCATTAGGAATGCTAGGCAAGTTGTTACTAATTGGAAAAGTATTGCCATCTACACTGATCCTGCCTTCGCCTCCGTTGGTGCTTTGCCCAGCATAGGCCTGGGAGAGGCTGCGTAGATTATCTTTGGCCCCACTACCCGTTCCGATACGTTTTTCTCCTTTTTCAGCAGACCATCGAAACCCCAGTTCTTCTAACACTCCCTCTTGTACTTCTAAAAATCGAGCCTCAATCTCTACTTGTTTAATATCTTTATAATGATCTAATAAATTGTGTAGGCGCTCCAAATGTCTGGGCGTATGGGTGACAATGAGCTGAGTGCCCTCAAAAGCGAGGTTGCTACCAGGGGTGTGCTCAAAATCTATCCCTGCTTTCTGTAAAAAGACCTTCAGCGCTTCCTCTTCTTCTAGGACAGATAGGGGCCGACTAGCCTCACTGCAAGCATTGTGCTCACACGCTTTATCCACTAGCCGGATGACGGTAGCACGAGCTACCGGAAAAAACTCTGTCTCTAAAGTCAACGGGCTTCCAGGACTATGTTCAAACACAAGCGTATCTTCATGCACCTCATAGGCAAACTGGGAACACTTACTTAAAAAACTTAAAATTTTATCAAAAGAACAGTGCCTCAGGTTAAGGCTCACCAATGGATTCAATCCCTGCGGATCGACCAACACCATATTAATTCCACGCTGATCGGGGTCTATAGCCACCGAAAGTTCCGATAATAGCTCTAGGGCCCTACTCAGCGGCATATCTGAAAGCTGGAGTTTGGGCACAATTAGGGTGTTTATTTTTTCTAAAATGGCGTGCTTTGGTCTGTGTTTTGGAAGGCACTCTTCTGGCGGTTGAATATCTATTTTCCAAGTAGTATCGACTTTCTTCAGCAAGGTCGCTCTAGTCTCTAGGCGCTCTTGAGAAAGAGGAGACAAGCTTGGATGATGAGCCCAAGTTTTCGAGACTAGACCTAAAAACCCGATGCCTAATCCTATAAAAAATAAGATGCTACGCTTCATAAAGAAAGGTAAAAATAATCAGGATAAGAATTTTGAGTATCCCAGTATTCGAGTAAGATAGTCTTATACTGAGGATAAACCCCCTTTAGGGATAAAAGACCTTCTGATAACTGCCCACTATCCCCTACTTGTCTAAACTGTATACAGGTTTTTTCTGATTGAACTACGGCAATACTATAGCTATCCAAGAGCAGTTTTTCCTGTAAAGGCAAAACAAATTTTTTTTGAAATGAGGCATCCCAGACCTCTAAAAAAGGCTCTTGCAAGCATTGTTTTTCACTATCCCATTGCCTAGAGTGAAAAGCCACACACTGTAGCTGCTGCTCACTCTTATCACCTAGGCTGAAGCGAAACGATTGCTTCTTACACGTATCATAACATACAAAAGTATAGTCAGCATCTGGAGTAGCCTGATAATACCCCTCAAACACAATAGGATAATAAAGCTGCTCTAGCTGAAGGAGATGAAAGGCAGAAGCCCTAGTTTTATTCTGCCTAGAATATAAAGGATAGGCCTGAAAAACGCTGCCTTGCCCATCATAGGAAAAACAAGGTGGATGCCATAGGCCGTATACCCAAACACCCTCCTGATCCTGGGGCTTGGGGGCCTTCCATTCTGCTTTCTGAGGGGCGGCATAAGCAAGAGTGGGAGGACTATAAGGCGTCACAGGAAAATAAGTACACGGAGGCAAATCTGCACTTAAAGCATGAATTCTATGCTGAAGTATATACCCGCCTCCAAGGCTTAAAGAAAGCAACAAACCGAAGCTTTTTCCGTAGAGTAATAATTGTTTCATGATTCTATATTCTCTATCCACCGATTTTTGACCACGGCTATCCCTAAGGTAAATTCGACTTCGCCCGGTATATGCTGTATAAATCCCTGCTCTTGTTTGATCGTTCCTTCTCTAGCCTGAGCACTGACCTTATCTATAATAAAAGCATAGGGTCCTGCACTCAAAAGCTCTAGCAAGACCCGCAAGCTTTCAGTGTAGCCTACAAAGCCTACCCTGCAATACAGTAGGTAAGACTTGTCTAAAAGTCCATTTTCTTTGGAAAGCACGCCGATCAGAAAATGCTCTTGCAGCCTATCTTTTTCTGTATCAACCTTGAGCCCTAGAAGGCTCTGTGGCCTAGCCTTCAATAAGCACTGCCACAGATAACTAAGGGCATCTTCTTGTAGACTCCTCAGCTCTCTTACGGGCGCTAAGCCGTCTAAATTGAACTCCGCCCCTGGCTCTAAATCTATCCCAAAGCCCTCAAGCCTTGCCCTAAGATCGTCTGAAAATTCCTCTATCCTGAAGGAACCGGGCTTATATGTGCTGTCTTTATAGAAAGCATATATCCCTTTGGGTTGATACGTTTTTAGCCACTTTTCTAAAAAAGCTAGATGGGCTGCTTGCGCGTGCTTGTTGATTTCATTTAAACTAGGGCTTATTTTTTCAAGCCGAACCCCTTCAAGATAGACTAGTTCTCTGGCTGCTTTTAGGCCCACAGCTTGGTAATACAGCTGCGCTCCTCGTAGGCAAAAAAATGCTCCTAGCCCTACTCCTAAGCCCATCCACCAATAGGACCTATAGCCCTTGAATAAGAAACTATCAAAGCGAAATTTCATGGTTGCTCATGGTTGGGGAACTATCAGTCTGAGATCAAAACCCATTGTTCCATCAGGCTTTGGGTAGCAAGCGCTTTTACGGATAGCTTCTATACGATGATCTTTGCTCAATAGGGTGATTAGCTTTTCAAGCTTAAGTTCAGAAGGGCTATTGCTCTCATAACTGAGTCTTTGCTGGCTTTCAGCTTTTTCAAAAAAATTTCCCTGTATATCCACCTCTAGTGCAGGGCTACTAGCTACTGGTTTCACCTCTAGGCGCTCTAACCAAGCATGACCCACCGTATACAGGCTATCTTGCAGTGCACTCAAAATTCTTGGCCAATATGCCTGGTAGCGTGCTATTTGCAGCTGATAGTCTATAATACTTTCTAAATCTTGGATTCTAGACGTATAATACTCCCTATCCTTCTCAAAAGCATATAATGTTTCATTGAAAATCTGAGCATCAGCCGTAGTAGATCTTAAATCGCCCAGAGACTTAACTAACTTATAATTGAACCCTCCCATCATCCCACAGAGCACTGCTAGTAGTATAAAAATCACTCTCCGATAGGCCTGAAGCCAAAAATATATCCGTTCGGTAATACTTAGAAACTCTATCAGTTTTGTATCACTAGGCTGAATACACGCAGGTTGATTCTCCTGCCTCTCAGCGAATGCTAAGTCTTGGCCTAATCTCTTTTTTGCAGTCTCTTTTCTTACACTACACAAGTACACATCGACGGCTTGGCAGATTTCCATAAGAGATCTTAGCCACGCCTTTTCTAGCCCCAACCCACGTAGCCTGATTCTATCTTGAGATCTTCCTAAAAGAAGATAATGCCAGGTATAATCTCTTAAAAGAAGGCTAGTATGAGTCTCTATTTCAAAAGCAAAAAGGGCACGCAAAGGTTTCCTGTTTAAAATCTCGTAGTCTTCTTCAAAGCCAAATTCTTGTCCAAAGACGACTTCTAAGCTGCGGACTCTTTTTGCTTCTAGGACTTCTTGAAGAACAGCCCTCACTCTAGGGGACGGTATCTTTTCAGCTTTTTGAAAAAGGCTAAAACTAAAAACCTCGAGTACTTCTGTCTTAGCTAGGCGCACCAAGGCGCAATTTGGCGTCCTAAGGTATAGCCTATGCTTATGTTGTGTAGATTGCATGGCATCGCAAAGTCTTATCAAATAAGGCTCAAAAACAAGTAAAAAAGTCAGAATACAAAAACTTTTCCCCAACAATAGACACTAAAAAAACACACGCCTCTTACCCTCAAAGGTTTACTTTTTTACAAGAAAGTTGAAAAGGTCCATGGTCTATACTGGGCTTACTTTCACTATCCAGGCCTCTTATATATAAAGCGATACAAAAGCCTGAGATGCGTAAATTCAGCTATCAGGCTAGCTTAAAGACCCTGCAGCATGCCGGAAAAGGCTATTTTCAAGAAGAATTTACCTCTTTAAAGGATAAGCAGTTTCTTCTCCTTCAGAACGAGCTACCAATATGACGCCGCAGGTATTAGTGAAGACTTTCACCGAAGTACGAAACATATCCAAAAAACGGTCTGTCACCCATACTACGCCTACAGCTTCCAAGGGCAGGCCCACAGCTCCTAATATGAGCGTGATCGATACGAGACTAGCCGCTGGCACAGCCGCCACACCAAACGAGGTCAACAAGGCCATAATCACCACCAAAACATGATCTACCCAAGTGAGGTATATACCTGTTAAAGTCCCATAAATCTGGCCAATAAAAATCACCACCAAACACTCATACATAGCACTCCCTGCCATATTAATCGTAATACCTAACGGCAAGGTGAAACTGGCTACCCGGTTAGACACTTTTGAATCCTTTTCTAAGCACTCTAAAGCTAAAGGCAAGGTGGAAGCCGAAGAAGCTGTCGAAAAGGCTGTCAGTAAAACAGGAAACATGGCCCTTAAGTGCGTCCAAGGATTCACTTTTGCCATATATCGCAATAGTGGTATCATCACCCCCCCCGCAAATAACAGCAAGGCTGACACCACCGTCAACAAAAACCAAAGCATAGGCATGAGTAAGTCTAGGCCTGTCCTTAAAATAACCGGCATAACAAGGCCAAATATCCCTATGGGAGCAGCCCGCAAAATGAGGTCTGTTAGTAGCATCATCACCTTATGAATGCTATCCCAGAAATTTTTCTGAAAAACTCTTAAATTTTCAGGCAGTTTATTGGCAAACACCCCAAAAAATGCGCTAAAAACGATTAAGCCTAAGAGCTGTTTTTCGTCTGTTGAAGCCTGAATGATGTTCGGCGGCACTAGCTGAAGAAAGATATTCATAAGCTCATCTACGCTATAGGCCTTACTCAAATTCATCACCATACCAGAGCCCTCCACTACCGAAGATCCCAGAATCCTTTGTGCCGTCTCTAAGCTCACATAGCCTGGTTTTAACACCATAATGGCCACAAGCCCTACTATAACCGCCACCAAAGTACTCGCCAAGAAAAATAGGACAGACTTTAACGCCAAACGCCCAAAGTTATCCCCCCCCTTAAAGCTCATGACGCCTGTAATAATAGAGGCCACCATCAAGGGCACTACAACCATCTTGAGGGCATTCATAAATAGCTTGCCTAAGAAGGAACACAGGTGAGCCAAGCTTACCCCAAGCCAAGACTCTTGCAGATGCATCATCTTAATAAAGAGCGCAACAACTAAGGCCAAAAATAGGGCCAGCAAGACCTGCCAATGCAGTTTAGTTTTTTTCTTCTTCATGATAAAAAGACTTCCGTAAAAGGTTTAAAAAGCATTTGGCTCATCCAAAGCTTTTTTACAGTTAAATCAAAAACTCTAACAAAGAATTTTTATGGCACTAGCTTTGTAAAGAAAGAACAAGGCAGAGAACTGCAAAAGAAAAGCCAGTATTGTACCCAGTGCCCCTTAGGCAAGACTAAAGTTCAAATAATCCGCAAAATGAGAAAAACGAAAGGAGTAGCCTTGCTCTATGAGGCCTTTTGGGCGTACAGACAGATTGCTGAAAAAAAGCTCTTCTGCCATTTGGCCTAAGAAAAGCTTTATTAAGCCTTCTGAAAGATGCAGCCAGGGCCTATAGTGGTAATGATGCGCCACAATAGTAGCCCATTCTAGCTGAGTGATAGGCTCTGGGGCTACTACAGTCAAAGGTCCTTTTAGCCCTGCTGTGTTTAAACTCCATAAGATAACCCCCACAAGATCCTCTAGGCCAATCCAGCTCATAATCTGTTTTCCGCTCCCCAAGATGGGTATTAATCTACAGCGTGCGAAAGGAAGCATTTTTTTAAGCATACCGCCCTTAGGGCTCATGACAACCCCTAGGCGCAGGTGAAGGGCATCGATCTTGGCTGCTTGCAAGCTAAGGGCTGCGAGCTCCCAGTCTCTTACCACTGTGGCTAAAAAGCTAGCTTGAGTATTCGTTTCTTTTGTAACAGGTGCCGCTGGATGAGGAAGGTAGGGGCAAATATGGGCCCCTGAGGCAAAGATCACTCGCCTAGGCTTCTCCCTCAAACTAGCCAGCTGCTCGCAAAACAAGGCTGTATTGAGGACTCTGCTCTTATAAATCAGTCTCTTACGTTTATGAGTCCAAAGGGTATCTATGGGGCTGCCGGCTAGATGAATAACCGTATCTACTCCCTGAAAGGCCGCTTGTGGGATTTTTTCTCTTTCTGGGGTCCACAGATACGCTCCCGGCCGATCCCGAGTCGAAAGCTCTACGACCACATGGCCCAAGGCCTCTAGCTGAGGTTTCAATGCTCTACCTATAAAGCCTGAAGCACCTGTTAGAAGGATTTTCAAAGCGTTCTTATATGATTTTATTAAAAGCTTTCAGCCTGAGTTAACAAAAGACGCTATTCTTTATCAAACGAATATTTTCCTGGCCCTATCCAAAGCAGGCTAAAAAACACACAGGCCAGCTCCAACGCATGCGCCATTTTTGAAAAACTATCGCCTTTATGGATATGAAACAGTACCGCCATCGCCATATCAAAGCAAAGAATCATCGACACGGGTCTAAAGAAAAAACCTATCGCATAAAATACTCCTCCAATAATATAGGACAAGGCCGCCATCACTCCCCAGAAAAATGGGGCAAAATGTACGCCAATTAGAGCCATTGCACTGCCGGTAGAAGCTAGGCTCAGTTTCCCTCCCAAGAGCATAGGAACACCATAGCTCACCATAATTAGCCCTAGAGCCACACGCATGAAGAGTAGACCAAAATTAGGCGATTGAAACCATTTTTTCATACCCTTCATCCTATAGATCAGGCTCAGGAGAAAACAAGTTAAAAATTCTGTGTTGATTTCCCGTTCTCCTTTTAGCTTAATGGCTCTCTATGCGTATAGAATATGTCCTTAGCCTAGGAGCAGCCTTTATTTATGCGGTATGTATGGTGCTGATTAAAGAAAGTCTCCGCCAGGGTGCAGGTATCCTTCGTAGTACTTTCATTTTACACTGGGTGATGGCCTTGGTATTTTTGCCTTTGCTAATAGTAAACTCTACTATCCTTCCGGGGGGATTTTTCTTGGCACCGATTGCAGTGGGTTTATCCGTATTTCTGGGGCAGATTTTCGTTCTTTGGGCACTCAAGTTTGGTGATCCATCGGTCCAGACGCCCGTCATGGGGGTAAAGTCTACTATGGTGGCCATCTTTGTGTGTTTTATAGGAGGAGGGTATATTCCACTGATGTGGTGGCTAGCAGGCATTTTATCCTTAGTAGCCATCTATTTTCTAAGCTACGCTGAAGGCTCTACCTTACTTAAGAAAAGCAATACCTGGACGATAGTGCTGACCTTTTTGGGAGCCAGTTTCCTAGGCCTAGGGGACGTCATTATGGAAAAATTTGCCCCCAGCTTTGGGGAAATCCCTTTTTTGGTGATCGCAATGCTCAGCTGCGCGATTGCTTCTTTAGCCCTGATTCCTTTTTTTGAAGGGCCGCTTTTTGCTATGTCTAAGCCAGCGCTAGGATGGGTCCTCGGGGGTAGTGTCCTATATGGGCTTGAGGCTATCGCTTTTTACATTGCAATCAGCTTTTACGGGCAGGCTACTGCTATCAATGTCCTTTATAGCTCACGGGGTTTGTGGAGCATTTTTGTGACTTGGGCCATGGCTTACTTTTTTCATTACAAGCCAAGTCCTGTCAGTTCAGCCATTCTCCTGCGCCGAGGGATAGGCACTTTTCTCTTATTTATAGCTATTTTGCTGATCATTTTTGGCTAAGCACTATACATACCCATCCAGGCCTGATATAACCTTTGTGCCACTTTTTTGCTTGCAGTTTTCAAGCGTATAAAGCAGTTTGAAACTGTGGCTGGGTCCTATGCAATGCCAGACCGGTGAACTCCGCTAGGCCCGGAAGGGAGCAACGGCAACCAGGATCTGCTTGTGCCGTAGGGTGCCTGGCCACACTTTTTTTCAAAATCAGTCATTTCCATAAAAAAAACTTAATCAATTATAGTAGTTCATAATTTTTACTTTAAATAAAAATTACGCAACCACCCCCCATGATTCTGGAAATAACTCATTTTAATCTTTCCTTTAAACGCCTGTATGGAACCTTCTTACCAAGTTATCGCTCGAAAATGGCGACCCAAGAGTTTTGCAGAGCTTGTCGGCCAAGAAGCCATCGTTCAAACCTTGGTAAACGCTATCCAAAGCAATCGTATCGCTCACGCCTATCTCTTTATAGGCCCTAAGGGAACAGGAAAAACCAGCACTGCCCGGCTTTTTGCCCAAGCTCTAAACTGTGAAGGCGGCCCCAGAATAGATCCAGACCCCCAATCCCCCATCTGCCAAGCCATCCTTCAAGGCTCTTGCATGGATGTGATTGAAATCGACGGGGCCTCGAACAACTCTGTAGATCAAATCCGCGACCTTAGGGAAGCCTGCCAGTACACACCCGCCCAGTGCAAGTTTAAGATCTATATCATAGATGAAGTGCATATGCTCTCTACAGCAGCGTTTAACGCCCTGTTAAAAACACTAGAAGAGCCCCCAGCTCATGTAAAGTTTATCTTCGCCACTACAGAAAGCCAGAAGATCCTACCTACTATCCTATCTCGCTGCCAAATCTTTCAGTTTAAACCCCTCAATCTTCTCACTTTAATTCAAAAACTAGAGTTGATTGCCAAGGCCGAAGGCATCCATTTACAGCCTGAGGCAGCTAGGGCTATTGCACGCCTGGCTAAAGGGGGAATGCGCGATGCTCAGTCTATGCTGGACCAGCTCATTGCTTTTTGTGGCAAAAACATTGAAGAAAAGGACGTACAGGCTGTCTACGGCTTAGCCAGTCAAGAGCTCCTAGAGAGCCTTTTATCTGCCTTACTGGTGCAAGATTATGCAAAAATCATTGGCCTTTCTGCTCAGCTTTTTAAAGATGGGGCAGACTTGCTCCGCGTATTTTCAGACCTTCAGGAAACCGCTCGAAGCCATCTTTTAAGCCTCTTACAAGCTCCTACAGCTTCATCTGAAGCAGATCTGATTATTCGGCTCCTAGATAGTCTAAAAGCCAGTGAAGTTCAGATCAAAACTGGCCTTTCCGAGGAAATTAATTTTGAAATCGCTCTTCTCAAGGCTTCAGAGCAAACCAGAAGCCGCTCTATAGATAGTCTGATTAAGCGCTTAAGTGCTCTTAGCGTGCCCCCGCCTCCTAAGCGAAATGCCTCTCAGCTTGAAAGCCCTTCCATTTTAAAAGCTACATGGATCCAAGAAGAAGAAGCCTTAGATACGCTTCCCTACCCACAAGAGCCTTCTACTTTGCACGAAGAGCCGCAGGTCCTAGCGGCTAGTCCCCCTCCCAATACTCCTAGTTTAGAGGCTTCCATCCAACGCCTTCCTGCTTCTACCCAGGCCATACTAGAAAGAGACTTTAAAGCCCAATTTGTAGGCCTTAGGCGATAGTTTTTAAAACACCCAGGAGCGTTCCACCATGGTAAAACCCCAAAAAGAGCCCATTGTTTTTTTCAACCGCTATACCCAAAACCTCGAGCAAGAAGCCATTTATGGTGAACCCTGGCTCCGCTGGGCCTATGAGACGCGTATAGGGAAACGAACGACTAAGCTCATCCTAAAGCGTGCCTGGTTTTCAGCCTGGTATGGTTGGCGGATGGATAGCCCTAGGAGCCGGAAGCGAATCCTCTCTTTTATTCAAAAGTACGGACTCTCCTTGGATGATTTTGAAAAAACTCCTGCAGATTTCGAAAGTTTTAACGATTTTTTTGCCCGCAAGCTAAAGTCAGGAGCGACCCAAGTGTCTCCTTCTCCTACAGAAGCCTGTTTTCCTGCTGAAGGGCGTCACTTAGGCTTCCAAAATTTTTCAAAAACTGATACTCTATTTGTTAAGGGCCAGAGCTTTGATCTTTTGTCGTTTCTCCAAAATGCAGCCCTCGCACAAACCTACGAAGGGGGTAGTTTGGTGTTTTCACGCCTCTGCCCGGTGGACTATCATCGCTTTCACTTTCCTGTCAGCGGGACTCCTCTCAGCCCTCGTTATATCAAAGGAGACCTCCTATCGGTTAACCCCATCGCTTTGCGGAAAAACATTCGTATCCTCTGCCAAAATCGGAGGATTATTACCGAAATCCACACGGCTCACTTTGGAAAGGTCCTCATGGCTGAAATTGGGGCCACCTGTGTGGGACATATTCACCAAACCTTTAAGCCAAACCATGCAGTACGCAAGGGTTCAGAAAAAGGCTTTTTCAAGTTTGGCGGCTCTGCTACCTTGCTTTTGTTTCAGCCTAATACCATACAACTGGCCCCAGACTTGCTAGAACAAACCCAAAGAGGCTACGAGCTCTATGCCAAGATGGGAGATAGCCTGGGAAGAAGTACGGTATCAGCTTAGCTGGGCTTTATATCCACAGAAATATCTAGAGTGTTGAAAATACTCAAGAGCCTCGCATAATAGCTATCATCTGGCTCTACCGGTCTATTCCCCGGAGCTTTTTTCTTTATCTTATCTAAAAACAAAGGTCTCCACTTCTCATAGCTAGGAAAGGTCTCTGTGCTCATATTTCGATTGCGTTCATACTCTTCTTTAACTAAAGCCTCAAAAGACTCCTCATTATAGGGAAAATGCTGGAGCAAATAATCCTTTAAGGCCGCATAAAAGGGGTGAGCCTCTCCAAACTTTTTCGCATAGAGGGCATCATTCAAACGGCTTGCATATAAGTCAAAGGATTCTTGAGTCTTCTCATAAGTGGGATTTCGACTAGAAAAAGCACCTAAAGGTCCCTCTAAGGTCTTCCCTAAAAGCTCTGTACCGTGCCACTCCCAGCTAGCCACTCTAGGGTGGACGACACCTAGGGGAGAACACTCTAGCATCCTATCCAATAGGCCAGGGCCTGTGACTGCAATCACCTCTGCGGGCTGAATCGCTACAGTATTGAATTCCTTCAAATAGGCATCAAACAACGCCTGCAGAGCTTCATTAGCTGTCCCTTCACAAGCCTTAATAGCGCTGTGCAGTTGAGTAAAATAATTTAAAATATTTAAGGGCTTTGCCTCATCGTTTAAATGCTTTTCAAGATAGCTGAGGATATTATCTGAAAAATCGCTATAACTCTGCACATCCTGAACCTTAAACTTCACGATATCATTATTCTTGTAGCCTGTTCCCCCCTCCATAGGCCTGCAAAGAAAAAAAGACTCATTGGGGTCTCTGTCTTGGAAAAAGCCTCTCCTAAGCTTCGTAGAATCACAGCTAGGTTCTTGAAAAAGAGCTTTCATCAAGTTGCTATGGCCAGGGATTTCTACTGTTTCTTCAACAAAGGTCAGACTCCTCGTTTTAAAGTCAAGCTGAGGGCGTTTTTTTAGTTCAAAAGGGAGTGTATCACACCCATACACAAAAGTATCCACGTCACAGTAGGTAAAGAGGGTGGATAAAGCCTTCTCTGGCTCTACCATACACAAGAGACGGTAGATATCACTCGCTATGACAGGGTTACCCTGGCTTGCATTGGCAAAGACTTGCTGGATGCTTTCACTATACTCTGGAAAGGCCTTTTCTAACTTCGCTTGAGCATCGCCTATCAAACGCAGCTCTAGCCGGTTCGGATATTTTGCCTGTAAAGCCTCTATCCAGGATTGATTAGCTTGTAAAGTAAGGTCATCCAGGGCTAATACCACTTTTAAAAAGGCAGGCGAAACGTCTAGGAGCTTATTGAGGTAGCGTGTAAAACGTTCATGATACTTCTCGCCCCCTATCCGCACAGGGTAATGCTCTACGTCACGGCCAAAGGTCCAGTAAAAATGGAGCTCTGTGGGTTTTTGGATGAGATGATGGATCAGTTGTTTATCTTCTTCTAGATGCGTCTCTCCTTCTAAAGCTTGAATAGTCTTAGCTTCATAGGCTTGGATGCTCTTTTCTGCATCGGCTTTTAGCAAAACAGGAGCCTCAGCCATACAACTAGCAGGGCTTGTTTCAGCCTGCTTTTGAGCTTCAGAGCTTATCAGGTCCAAGCTTGGAGAGGAGAGGGTGCTTTGCTTGTTTTTTAGTTTAAGATCCATAAATAATAAAAATTTTATTAAATATGGACAAAAAACTAGCTATGTCAATTAAAAATAAATAAATTACACAACGTAACGTAAGCACCTGGCTGCCATCTATGCTACTGCTTAGGCGCCAAGCTCTTAGGATTATACTTCGCCAAAGACCGATTTCCCCACTCTTCGTAGGTAATGCTATCTTCACTTAAAGGGAAACGGTCGACATACTTGGCCCGTACTTCTGGGTTGGTGCAACGAATCACAAAGTCGCCTATAGGGTCTAAAAACAAGGCTAAAGCAAAGCGCTCACAACCATCACATAC
>CAZEFS010000019.1:0-13252 GCA_964511545.1 uncultured Opitutales bacterium | reverse complement strand
CCCAAGAAGAGCTAAACGCCCTAAAGCTTGCGAATAAAGCGAGCGCCCAGGGGTTAAGAGCTGCCCAAGCGGTGCTCAAGGCTTCCACTATCCAAGGAAAAAAGCTCTACTATGAGGGGAAGCCCCTGACATCCGAGCGCCTGAGGGCCCATGTGGAAAAGGCTTGTTTGGACGCAGGTGCGGTTTCGATAGGGGCCATCGTAGCAGGGGGCAAACAAGCCTGCGACCCCCACGAAAAAGGCTCTGGCCCATTAAGAGCTAATGAATTTATTATCGTCGATGTCTTTCCCCGCTCTACAGAGAGTGGCTATTACGGCGATATGACTCGGACCTTCCTTCGCGGCACAGCAAGCCCTGAGCAAAAACGTCTGATCCACACTGTCTTGAAGGCCCAGAAGGTGGCTTTAGGGACTATCCGCGGAGGCGTAGAGGCAACGCTGGTGCATACAGCGGTAGATGAGTTTTTTATCCGATCAGGTTATCCAACTGCTAAAAAAGGCGATAGCCATACAGGGTTTTTCCACAGCACGGGCCATGGCCTAGGCCTAGACCTCCATGAAAGGCCCAGCCTCAGCACCCGTTCCCAAGAAGTTCTTCTTTCTGGTATGACGCTCACCGTAGAGCCTGGCCTCTACTATCCGGGCTTAGGAGGGGTGCGCATCGAAGACGCCATCGTTGTCGAAGATGAAGGCTGCAGCCCCCTGGCAAAGTTTAACTACGAGTGGGAACTCTAGCTTAGGGCTTTGGGTTAGGGACACTATCGGGCCCTTTTGGTCCGAGGACCGTTTAGGGATGCTTCTTGTTTCTCTTCTATAACTTTGAGTAAGCACTCTCGTTGTTCAGGATCCTTTTGGTTCTCCTCCACTACTGCTTTACGAAAACCTGCGTCAAGCTCAGTTCGAACAACGATAGTCGTTATGAGCTCGGCTCTCATAGTGTCATCCGATGCCAGATTGTATAGCCTACGAAATGCTCCTAAATGATTCCCAAATTGTTCTTCTTCCGCTAGAGGCCAATTTTGGCATAGGGTTTTTATTACTAGATCTTTTATTTGAGTATCAAGAATGCCTTGCACAAAAGCCATCAATTGCTCCATACACCCAAAAGCATCGCTACTCAAAATAGTTTCAATAATAGAAGGATAGAGTACTGCCTGTGTTTTGTGATCAACGATCAGCCCCGCAGTCTCCAGGCGCTTGTTGGTGCCTAATGTAGGATCTTGAGTGGCAGAAAGATAAATTACATCGCGCTGGGTATCGTCTTGGATCAGCCCCGTAGCCTCCAGGCGATAGTAGAAATCTTCTTCAGGATCTTTAGCGATAGAAAGATAAGCTGCATCACGTTGAGTACTCTCTTGGATCTGTTCCGCAGCATTCAAGCGATTGCCGGGATCTACTTCAGGATCTTCAGCGATGGAAAGACAAGCTGCATCGCGTTGAGTACCCTCTTGGATCTGCCACACAGCCCACAGGCGATTGTCGGTAAGTACGTTACAATCTTGAGCGATGGAAAGACAAGCTGCATCGCGCTGAGTACCATATTGGATCAACTGCGCAGCCCACAGGCGATTGTCGGGATCTTCCTTAGGATCTTGAGCGATGGAAAGGCAAACTGCATCGCGCTGAGCACCCTCCTGGATTAGCCCCGCAGCATTCAGGCGATCGATGGGATCTTCCTTAGGATCTTGAGCGATACAAAGATAAGCTCTATCACGCTGAGTACCCTCTTGGATCAGCTCCGCAGCCTTTATGCGCTTGCTGGTAGGTACGTTACAATCTTGAGCGATAGAAAGATAAGCTCTATCGCGTTGGGTATCGTCTTGGATCCATTTTGCAGTCATCAGACGCTCATTGGTAAATTCTTGAGGATCTTCAGCGATGAAAAGAGCTTCCACTTCAACCATATTCCCAGGAGCTGCAGCTAAATGGTCTTGTATGTCTGGATGGGCTTCTTGCTGGCTTATAGGCTGGTCGGCTTGTTCTGCAGCTTTCCTGATGCTTGGATCCGCCTGAGAACTCGCATTCTGCAGACCCTTTCCACCTGTATGAAATATATTGGTGTGTGTATTCATATGATTTTATTGATATTAGAACTTTTTCATAAAGACTAGTTTGTAGTCACTTGTAGTCGTAATTCACTTATTTAATAAATAAATTTTCAATTTACAACAACAAAATAAAAAATATACCAACTATTTTTTAAACATGGAGGTAGACACTATCGGGCCCTTTTGGTCCGAGGGCCATTTAGGGATGATTCTTGTTGCTCGTCTATAATTGTGAGTAGGCGCTTTTGTTCTTCAGGATCTTTTTCATGCTCTTCCACGACTGCCTTACGAAAGCCTGGATGCAGTTCAGTACGAGTGACGATAGCCGTGATGAGCTCGGCTCTCACAGTGTCATCTGATGCCAGATGATACAGCCTGCCAAATGCTATTAAATGCTCCTGCAGCTGTTCCTGCTTCACTAGCGGCCAGTTTTGGCATATGGTTTTTAGAACTGCATCTTTTATTTTAGTATCCGCAATACCTTTTGCAAAAGTTATCACTAGATGCATGCACCCAAAAGCACCAATGCTCAAACTATTGGCAATAATAGAAGGATAGGATTTTTCTTGTATGCTTTCAGTAATAATCAACTCAGCAGCCTTCAGACGATAGTCGATAGCTACTACTATAGGATCTTGAGCGATAGCATAAGGCCACAGACGCATTCCAGTATCTACTTGAGGATCTTGAGCGATCGAAAGATAAGCTGCATCGCGTTGAGTAGTGCCTTCGATCAGCTTAGCAGCCCTCAGGCGATCGTCGATATCTATTTTAGGATTTTGAACGATAGAAAGGTAAGCTGCATCGCGCAGAGTAGCGTCTTGTATTCGGTTTGCAGCCTCCATGTAATTACCACCCCTTCTGTGATCTCTGATTCCCTCCCGAGCGAGGTAAAGCAGAAATGTATCACGCAGAGTATCGTCTCTGATTTGCTTCGCAGCCTTCAAGGGATATTGAGAAACTTGACCATGAGCAATGGCACGATAAGCTCTATCGCGCAGAGTATCGTCTTTTATTCGCTCCGCAGCATACAGGCAATCCGAGCAATGCCAGAGGTCCGTATTCCAATAAGAATCTTGAGCAATCCAAAGATAAGCCGCATCACGTTGCGTACTGTCTTGGATTCGATCCGCAGCGTTTTGACAGTCCCAGATACTTACTCTAGGACTTTGAACGATTGAAAGATAAGCCGCATCGCGTTGTGTACCGTCTGGGATCAAATGGGCAGCCCACAGGCGATTACTGGCATTTTCTTCAGGATCTTGAGCGATGGAAAGATAAAATGCATAAAATGCATCGCGCAGAGTATCGTCTTTTATATTCCGTGCAGCCCTCAGGCGATACTCGATACTTTCTTTAGGATCTTGAACAATGGAAAGGAGCACTGCATCCACTGCCTCGCGATGGGTATCGCCCTTGAATCGCTCCGCAGCAAACAGACGACAAAGGGTAGTTACCTTAGTATCTTGAGCGATAGAAAGAGAAATCGCCTCGCGCTCGGTAGCGTCTTGGATTAGCCTCGAAGCCCATAGGCGATTATTGTCGTCTTCTTTAGGATCTTGAGCGATGGAAAGGCAAATTGCGTCGCGCTGAGTATCGTCTTTTATCTGCTCTGCAGCCTTTAGGCGATACTCGATAAGTTCTGTAGGATCTTGAAGAATGGAAAGGAAAAATGCATCGCGTTGAATAACATCTTGTATCCGCTTCGCAGTCTCCAGACGCTTGCTGATATCTTCTTTAGAATCTTGGGCGATAGAAAGATAAAATGCATCGCGCTGAATAACGTTCTGTATCAGCTTGGCAGCTTTCATGCGACATTTCATATCTACTTCAGGATCTTCTGCAATAGAAAGATAAACTGCATCCACTGCATCACGCTGGTTATCGCCTTGAATCAGCTTGGCAGCTTTCATGCGATATTTAATATCCTCTTTAGGATCTTGAGCAATGGAAAGGCAAACTGCATTTATTACAGCACGCTGACTATCCTCTTTAATCAGCTTTACAGCCCTTACGCGATAGTCAGTATTTTTTTCAGGATCTTGAGCGATAGACATACAGACTGCATCCACTATATCACGATGAGCATCTCCTTGAATCAGCTCTGCAGCCCTTATGCGATCGCCGGTATCTTCTTGAGGATTTTGAGCGATAGAGATGCAAACCGCATCACGCTGCGTATCATCTAGAATCCGTTTCACAGCTTCTAGACGATAGCAGTCCAATTGGTAGAATCCTTTATTCGATATTTCAAATTCGTCATAGTCTAGGTCGTAGTAGATATCTTCCCACTCATCAAATTCGTCATCTTCTTCGTCATTTTTTTTAGGATCTTGAGCAATTGAAAGATAAGCTGCATCGCGCTGAATATCGCATCGAATACGCTTCGCAGCCTTCAGACGCGTGTAGGGGATTACTTCAGGATCTTGAGCAATACAAAAAAGAAATGCATCGCGCTGAAGATCGTCTTTGATTCGCTTTGCAGTCTTCAGGGGGTCCATAGCAGCTTTATCAATGTAATGATAAGCTATAGCTTTAGCAATAGAACAATAAGTGATACAGCGCTGGCTCTCCTCTTTCATCCGCTTCACAGCCTCCATGCGATCGTTGACATCTATTTTAGAATCTTGAGCGATGGAAAGGCAAACTGCATCCACTGCATCTCGCTGAGTATTCCCCTGGATCCGCTCCGCAGCCTTCAGACGATAGTTGACACCTATTTTAGGATCTTGAGCGATCGAAAGATAAGCTATATCACGATGAGTACTGTCTTTCATCAGCTCCGCAGCTTTCAGACGATTTTCAAGACGCACTTTACAATCTTGAACGATCGAAAGGTAAGCTGTATCACGATGAGTACTGTCTTTCATCAGCTCCGCAGCTTTCAGACGATTTTCAAGACGTACTTTACAATCTTGAACGATCGAAAGGTAAGCTGTATCGCACTGCGTATTGTCTTTTATTCGCTTCGCAGCATATAGGCGATAGCGGGTAAATACTTTACAATCTTGAACGATCAAAAGATAAGCTGTATCGCACTGCGTATTGTCTTTCATCCGCTTTGCAGCATATAGGCGAGCTTTAGTATGTACTTTAGGATCTTGAGCAATCGAAAGGTAAGCTATATCGCGTTGCGTACAGTTTTGAATATGATCCGCAGCCTGCCCGCGCTCGTTGATATTTTTTTCAGAATTTTGAGCGATCCTAAGATAAGCAGCATCACGCTCGGTATCGTCCTGGATCCCCTCCGCAGCTTCTAGGGGGTTGTAGGAAGCTGCTTCAGCACCTTTTTCAGCGCTTTCAGCGATAGGCAGCACGTCCAATTCCACCATATTCCCGGGAGCTTCAGCTAAATGGCTTTGTATGGCTGGATTGGCTGCTTCTTGTCTTATAGGCTGATTGGCTTGGTCTGGAGCTGTCTTGCGGCTTTGATCCGCCTGAGAACTGGCATTGTGTAGACTCTTTCCACCTGGATTAGATATGTTAGTTTGTGTATGCATATGATTTTATGATTTATTTTTTTATGGATATTAGACCTTTTGAATAAAGACTGGTTTGTAATCACTTGCAGTCGTAATTCACTCATTTAATAAATAAATTCTCATTTCACAAGAGAAAAATAAAAAATATATTAGACCCCTTGCGAAACCAAAAGGCTTGCTTTATCGGCAGCTTTTCGGCATAGTTTGGTTTTGTTTCATGCCGATATTCTGCCGACAAAGTTCCAGCCCATTTATACCCTAGAGCCTGAGACTGTAAAAAACCTCATGCGAATTGAGGCTGCGAAAGAGCGGGTGGGCCTCTTGCCTCTTAGCTCTAGTGTTCTTAGGTCTTTACGAGAGACTGCAAGGCTTTACACCACCCACTGTTCTACGCTGATAGAGGGGAACCAGCTCAGCCCTGAAGAAGTTCAGGCTGTGTTACACCTAGAGGGGCATTTCCCCGGAAGAGAGCGAGATGAAGCAGAAGTCAAAGGCTATTATGCAGCCCTAGCTAAGGTAGAACAGTATGCTGCTCAAGGCCAACGCTTTAGCGAAAACAGCATTCAAGTCTTGCACGCTCTAGTCATGGGTGAAGGGCGTACTCTCGTCAAGCCCAGCCCGTATAGAGACGGGCAAAATGTGATTCGAGATAGCCGAAGTGGCAGCATTAGACCACTTTGGAAACCCTGTATTTTGTTTTCTGGGCAGGAAAAAACAAATGAAGAACCGGAGTGTACAAAAACAGTACATGAGGATTCTGAATGCGTTTTTGACACACCCAGGGAGCAAAAGACACGGTTTACGAAGAGGTCTATTGTATACATACCCCCTGTAGCGAAAGATGTCCCTAGTTTAATGCGCCAACTCGTAACCTGGGTCAATGAAAACTCAAGCCTTCCCTGCCCTCTAGTCGCAGCCATTGCGCACTATCAGTTTGCTACGATTCACCCTTACTATGATGGTAATGGGAGAACTGCTCGGCTGATTACCACTCTTATCTTGCATCTCTGAGGCTACGATCTAAAAGGTTTATACTCCCTAGAAGAATATTATGCTAAAAATTTATTTGCCTACTATCAGGCTATTAGCGTCGGGCCTTCGCATAATTATTACCTGGGAAGAGCGGAAAGTGCTATTACAGGCTGGATAGCCTACTTTATCGAAGGGATGGCCTTGGCGTTTGAAAAAGTGGTGGGGCATATGTTGCTTGCAAAAACTAAGGGTGAAAAAGACCACTCTAGCCTCATGCGCCAATTAGATCCCAAACAACGCAAGGCCTTAGAGCTTTTTCGAAACTATGCCTTAGTCAGCAGCCAGCAAATTGGGGAGATTTTTGGGTTTAAACCTAGAACAAGCTCTGAATTATGTAAAAAATGGTTAGGCTTAGGCTTTCTTGAAATAGCCACTCAAGGTTTAAAGGGCCGAAAATACCGCTTGGCCCAAGCTTTTGAAGTGTTGTTAGACTAAAGACACCCATGCTTCATCCTTATCTTAAAACTTTCGGCACTCTTCTAGCTAAACGAAGGGTTTATTTTAATTCTTGTTTTAACTCAGCCGATACTATACTGCTAGTAGATGAAAAGTAGGTAAGCCGTATAGACGACAGTATACAGACTAGGAAATGCTATATTTATTAAAACCATGCTAAAGTCCGCTTATCAAGGAATAGAAAATGTAGGGCAGTGTGTGTTGCTGTTTAAAGAAGCCTTTAGCTATGCCCATACCCTCCCTCGGCAGTGGAAGCGGGTGGTGGAGCAAGCCTTTACTATTGGCTACCTGACCTTTCCTATAGTGGGCATTCTGAGCTTTTTTATCGGAGCCGTTTTAGCCTTGCAGACAGGGTTTTCATTGAAAGACCTCGCAGGTACGCAGCAATTTTTAGGGAATATTGTAGGCCTGTCTTTAGCTAGAGAGCTGGGCCCAGTGATGACGTCATTCCTGCTTGCAGGTAGAGTAGGATCTGCTATGGCAGCAGAATTAGGCTCTATGAAAGCCTATAACGAGATAGACGCCTTAAATACCATGCAGATTCCTCCGGCGAAGATCTTAGTCTTGCCTCGTTTGGTGGCTACTGCGCTTATGATGCCCATTCTGACTGCTTTTTCTATCATCATTGGCTGGTTTGGGGGTATGGCGGTCGTCGAGTATGTGGATTTTATACAGATTGATAGCCAGATTTACTGGCGTGCCCTCAAGACCTTGGTCGACTTTAAGAGCTTTAGGGATGGCCTGATAAAGGCTGAGATCTTTGGCGTTCTTATTACGCTTATTGCTTGTAACCAAGGCCTCGTCACCCGTGGAGGCCCAAGGGAAATTGGCAATGCGGTCACAGCAGCCGTGGTTAAGGGGATGATTGCTATTTTATTTTTAGATTATTTTGTTACGAAAATGCTTTTATAATAAACTTTTTTATACTTATTATATTATCGTGAAGCCAGAGCCAAGACAGTCTAAGCCTGTTAGTATACAAATTCAAAACTTATCCAAAAGTTTTGGAGACCACCTTGTGTTGGAGGATATTTCACTAGATATAGCACCCAAGTCTATTACCGTCATCATGGGACCTAGCGGCTCTGGCAAGAGTGTCTTGCTAAAAAACATTATCGGCCTAGAAAGCCCCAGTAAAGGGACTATCCTGATCAACGGTCAGGACATTTATGCCCAGAAAGACAAGAAGGAACCAAAATCCAACAATGCCATTGTCAGCTCTATGGTCTTTCAGGCGGGGGCTCTGTTTAACTCTTTAAGCGTCTATGACAATTTAGCCTTTTACCCCAGAGAGCATAGGCTATATACTGAAAAACAAATAGATGACAAAGTAAAGCAGGTCTTATCGTCCCTAAGCCTGAGCGAGGCAGCAGATAAATATCCTTCTTCTCTATCGGGGGGGATGAAAAAACGAGTCGCTATCGCTCGGTCTTTGATGATGGAGCCAGATTTGCTCCTTTACGATGAGCCTACGTCCGAGCTAGACCCCATGATGTCTGCTAAAATTATTGAAATCATCGCCGCTTTACGCCAAGACTTTGGGGTAACCAGCATTGTAGTATCCCACGATAGGGATCTTGCCTACGCTATCGGTGATACCATTGCCCTCCTTGTAGAGGGGAAAGTACACGCCTTAGGAACAAAAGATGAGATGAAACATAGTAAAGAAAAAATCGTGAAACACTTTTTTAAGCCGACTATTCATCTAAAACACCCACATTTACCAAAAACATCCCATGACGAATAGCAATACCACTCTCAGCCAGGCCTTGCGCGTGGGCCTTTTCTTTGTATTTGGCCTAGCGATGATTTGGATCGCCTACGAGACGCTCGCACATTCTACATTTTATAAGTCCGAAGGCTATCCCGTAAAGGTCTATTTTTCGGACCTCAAGCAGCTAAAGCTCAGCGACGATGTGCGCATGGCAGGCGTTCGTATCGGCTCTGTGCTGGAGACCTACCTCGAGGATAAGCAAGCCGTCGCTATCTTAAATATAGAAAATGATTTTTTAATTCCACGAGATTCTCTTGCTTCTATTGGTGTTGCGGGTCTATTAGGGGCAAATTACATTGCTATCGTGCCTGGCCAATCTCAAAAAAACCTAGAGGCTAAGGATACGATTGCTTCTATAGAGAAGGCAGACCTCAATTCCGTGGTGGAGCAAATCGGTAATATTGGAAAGCGCGTGGATAAATTTTTTAGTAAGCTAGAGCAAGCCCTTGGGAATGAAGGGGAAGAGCCCGGTACAGTCAGCCTACTGCTCTATGACAAAGAGTTTGCAGCTAGCCTCAAAACTACAGTCAGCAATATTGAAGACTTTTCTAAGCAACTCAATAATAAGGACAGTACCCTAGGCTATCTCCTAAATGATGATAAACTCTATCAAAAGACAGTAGACGCTGTCAATAAAGTTCAAAACGCTGTCAGTACGATAGAAGATAGTGGCCCCATTACGGCAGTGGGTGTTACCGCGGCTGCTCTGTTTTAAGCTAGGCGCGGGCGGAGCAGTATTCTTCCTTGCCTTAGGTGAGGGCTAGTCTTAGGCTATGGGAAGTATACCCTCTTTTCCTGATATGCCTAAACAATACCCTGGATGTATCCCTGATGTTCGATGGATAGATATTCTAAAAAGCTTTTTCTTACGAGGTGCAAGGCTTGTGCTGTCGCTAGTTCGAAGGTCCTCTGGCCGCTATCTTTTCCTGACGCCCTCTGTACTCTCTCACCAAAGGATCTATGATAGGCGAGCGAAGCAAATCATCCACGCTTTTATTCGAGATCCAGTTGATGAGATTACCCTGTATCAGGTCTATGGCGTTCACAATTATAATACCACACCCTTTAAACGCCATGCAGCCCTAGAAAATTACTACAAGGCTATACAGGCTCAAGGAGCCTCGCCGCTTATTTTAGATTGTGGAGGCAATATTGGGCTAGCTTCGCAGTATTTTGCTGCTCAATATCCCGCAGCTACCGTAGTCTGTATAGAGCCAGAAGCCGGCAATATCGCTCAGGCTAGGCAGAATAATGCTTCTCCACAGGTTCATTATTTGCAAGCAGCTCTAGGCTCTAAAGGCTCTATTGGAAGCCTCCTAGATTTGGGCCTAGGCAATAATGGCTATAGAATCGACCATCATGCGCCAGGGCCTGTATCTATTCTAGCAGTGCAGGACTTAGTCCATCGCTATCCAACCCCGACTTATCTGCCTTTCATCATAAAAATAGACATAGAAGGCTCGGAGTCAGAAGTCTTTTCACAGGCTACCGAATGGATAGAGGCCTTCCCTTTGCTCATTATCGAGCTACATGACTGGATGCTCCCCGGCTCTTGCAATGCGCAGAACTTCCTCAAAGCCATTGCTCCTTTAAATAGAGATTTTACTTACTCGGGTGAAAGCATTTTTAGCTTTAGCAATACTTTGCTGGGGAGATAGTTAGAACACGACGTGTCGCGGGCGTAGCTCGAAGAACGAAACCTGACTTCGCCGGACAGGCTTCGCTAAAATAGATGGAATGTAAAGAGCATATTCAATGAAAAAAAGCCTGGCGTGCCGGGCGTAGCTCAACGAGCGAAGCCTGGCGGAAGGAGAGGGATTCGAACCCCCGAGGCCTTTCAGCCTAACGGTTTTCAAGACCGTCGCAATCGTCCACTCTGCCATCCTTCCTCAATGGGGTCAAACTATAGGACCCAGAAAATCTATTTAAAGCTCCTAAGATAGCATGGAGCCAAGAAGAAAAAAGTCAAGTTCAGGCCTTGCTTATTTTTGCGGCATTACGCCTATACGCACTGCGTTCTTGTTTCTTTCGTTGCTTACGTACCTGGTTCCTGCGTTTGTTTTCCTGCTAGTAGACTGATTTTAAGTTTGCCAAAGTAAAACACTTAGTCTATGTTCTCGGTCTATTTTGTTTTTAAAACCGGGGGAGGCTATTTTTATAAAAGCTTGCCCTAGGTTTGAAAATCTTATCTATGCTTATCTCTCTTATTTCAGGATTTTTTCCGAATGTTTACCCAACGCCGCATTTCTTCCCAGCCTGAACCCATCGCTATGCAAGAGACTCTCGATCAAAAGTATAGTTACTGGCGCTCTAGGCTGATGTACGCTCTCATCGTAGGTTATTCTGCCTTTTATATCGTACGGCAAAATATGTCTATTGCTGTGCCAGATTTGTTAAAAGAGTTTGGCTATACAAAGACTCAAGTTGGCTGGATTTTTACAGGCTTTAGTATTATCTACGGCTTTTCAAAATTTATTAGCGGCAGTATTTGCGACCGGTCTAATGTTCGCTACTTCATGACTATCGGTCTCCTAGGGGCTTCCATTTGCAACTTGGTGATGGGTGCTTCCAGTTCAATTGTGTGCCTGGGAATTTTTTATGGCCTAAACGGATGGTTTCAGTCTATGGGCTGGCCCGCTTGTACCCGTACGCTGACGCACTGGTACGGGCCTAAGCAGCTGGCTACGCGCTGGGGTATGTGTAATATTTCGCATCAGATCGGCTCTGTTATCATCTTGCTCGGTACACCTGCTCTTATTCTATATACGGGCAATTGGCGTTCTGCTTTCTGGGGCCCAGGGGTATTGTGCTTGCTGATTGCAGCTTTTTTGTTTAACCGCCTGCGTGATACGCCCGCCTCACTCGGGCTTCCCACGGTAGAAGCCTATGAAAATCTAGAGGGCAAAGGAGGATGGTGTGAGGAAGAACCCAAGGCTAGCTATAAGGAGATTTTTTTAAAACACATCTTACCCAATAAACCTCTGTGGACTGTCTGTATAGCCAATTTTTTTGTCTACGTCGTTCGTATGGGCTTTTTTAACTGGGCACCTACGTTTTTGAAAGAAATCAAGGGCATTTCTCTCATGCAGTCAGGGGTCCAAACAGCAGCCTTCGAGCTAGCGGGTATTTTTGGTGGGGTTTTGGCAGGCTGGTTATCCGATAGAGCTTTTAATGGCTATAGGGGCCGAGTTTCTTTTCTATACATGATGCTACTTACAGTGGCTATTTTAATTTTCTGGTATGTGCCGCATGTGTCGATTGTCGCAGATACCCTTCTGCTTTTTGTTATGGGCTTTCTCATCTATGGGCCGCAGGTGCTCATTGGGGTGGCTGGGGCAGAGTTTGGCTCCAAACAAGCAGCTTGCGCAGCTGCGGGCCTTACGGGTACATTCGGCTACCTGGGCGGAGCTGCTTCAGGTGTAGGCATTGGCTATATTGCTGAAAATTACGGCTGGGGGGCTACCTTAGGTACCTTTGTAGTAGCTGCTCTATTGGGGGGCCTCTGTGTCCTGACTACCTGGAATAAAAAGCCCGTTACGGCTGCCTGCAAGGTGAAAGGGTAGGAGAAACACCACAAGGTTTAGACCTCAATGCCACAGGACATGAAGACTTTTTTATTGGGCGCTGGGGGTATGGGCATGTTGCCATTAGCGGTTTACCTAAAGCAAATGGGGCATCGCCCGCTTGCTTATGATGATGCTTTTTCAGGGCCTGTAAGAGCTATCTTAGAGAGGCTATCTATTCCCATAGTAGAAGATATTTCTCAAAATGAAGTCAATAGAGTCGTCTACTCAAGCGCTATTTTACCCAGCCACCCTCTCTATCAAAAGGCATTGGCTCTAGGGCTTCCTCTAGAAAGACGGGGGGCTTATTGGGCAAAACTGGTGCAGGATAAGAAGCTTCTAGCCGTCGTCGGCAGCCATGGGAAGACAACCACTACCGGTATACTCATAGAGATCCTAGAAAAAGCGGGGTTTAGCTTTAGCTACATGTTAGGAGGGCTTTTTAACGAGGGGCGGCTTCCTGCACGCTACTGCCCCAAGAGCGAGTGGGTGGTGAGTGAAATCGACGAGAGCGACCGTACTCTAGATGAGTTCAACCCTGTTCTCACCCTAGCTGTGAATTTTGACTGGGACCATGTAGATGCCTATCCAAGCCAGACAGATCTGGCTGCAAGCTTCTTGGCCTTATTCCAGCGCACAAGAGAAAAGATTATTTTTTTAGAAGAAGACCAAGTTTTAGGGCAGCTTGCCCATTTGAGTGCCACTTCCTCTACGAGTATCGGTTTTTCGGATGCTGGCCCCTATAGCCTAAAAGACTTGGGAAAAGGAAAATTTCAGCTCCTCACACCCCCCTGCACACTAGAGCTTGAGGGGCTTTTTAATGCTCAAAATGCTAGCCTGGCGCTAGCTGCTGCAAACGTTTTAGGAGTAGCTTTGCCAGCTACGCCTCTAAAAGACT
>CAZEFS010000018.1:1999-13694 GCA_964511545.1 uncultured Opitutales bacterium | reverse complement strand
GCCCACTAGAAGGAGTACCTAGTCCTTAGATTCCTCAGATTCGGAAGGTTCGGGCATTTCATCCTTGGCATCTTCTTTAGCACTGAGCTCGTCTAGAGCCACTTCATAGCCCAAAAGAAGGCCCCGTAGGTAATGCATCAGGGTATTAGCTACTTTTTTGATATATAAAATATCTGCATTATCTGAACCATCTTTATTTTGAGGAATAGTCAATACGCCACCAGCATACCTCAGGTTGAGGTGGCTTCCTTTACCGTACTCGATTTTTCCTCCCACTACCCATTGAAGCACTTCTAAAACTTTATGTCTATTGATTTTGAGACGTGGGTTATGCTGTATAGCTTCTTGTATGTGGTTCAGGGTATCGATAATATGACCTTGAGGGGCTTCTTTTAGTTTTTGATCCACAACCTCTTGGGCTAACTCCTCCAAGGTAGTAAAGGGACTCCTGCTTGAGCCATCACTTAATAGTCTAACAGAGGGTGGCCGAGTTAAGTTTTGAATGACTTCACCCTTCCCTATAGAAGCTATATTTTTGTTGTTATTAAAAGCTTTAGAAAATGTTTTTAGAAGGTCCTCTGGATGAGATCTTAAGTGACTCGCTAGGTTGATGGCTTGTCCTACCTCTTTGACTCTTCGTTTAGTCTTTTGAAATAAGCCTTCTTGATCTTTACTAGAGGCCTGTCTATTGACTTTCTCTTCTTTTTTATGAACCTTTTTTTCTTGCTCCGCTATCTTTTGCTCTAGATTTGCACGCGAGTATTCGTTGTATGGGTTAGCCTCGCCGGTAGCCGCATCATAATAAAGGTTAATTTCAGGTGTTGAAGCAACGCTAGGAGTAGCCGCTGGAACCTGAGTAGGGCCCCCTTTTTTTTTACTAGTAGTACTCGTGGGCTTTGAAGGACTGACCAGTGGCTCTTTTTTTGTTAGATTAGCTGCTGCTTGAGCTAATTTTCTGAAACCGCTCTTCTGAGTAAGCCGTTTTTTTAAACTATTGAGTAGCTTTAAGGCTTCTGTGTCTTGGTTAGCTTCTGCATAGTTCCATAAAGTTTTCCCTTCCTTATCCTGAGCTGACAGTATTTCAAGGGTGATACGTTGCAGAAAAGGTTGAATGCTGCGATTGCACATGACATACAGCATCAAGGGAGTGCGCCCCTGTTCATCTTTTTCATCCCAGCCCTTGCCTTGTTTTAAACTATGTCTCTCAAAATCGGGCTGTAAAAACCGATGCTTATCTAAATTTTTTAAAGCTAAAACCGATAATGCACGCTCTCTCCAGGTAGTATTCAATGTTTCCATACCGGGAATCTTAGCCAAACCTTGCTCAATCTTAAAAAAGCTAAAGCCTTTTTGATTCAATAAGAAGGGATTTACTCCTAACTCAATGAGCTTTATAATGAAATCTATATGGGATAAATCAAATGCTTCTAAAATTAAATTATTTCTGTAAATAGGATCTACACAATGAAGGTTGAATCCGATAGCCTGCAGCTGCTTTAAAACCATATCAAAACGCGATGTTGGTCCAGGATACTGACGATCGTAGAAGAGACTAGCAGACAAGATAGCGCCCATTACTTTAGTTGAAGCTAGGATCTTTAAAGGCTTTAAATGGGATAATATCTCAAAAAATAATGCTTTGGAATCGGCAATTAGCCTAATATCTTGAGTCGATGCTTCCGTATTTGGCTGGTCTAATATAGTCCCTGATGGTCCTATCTCAAAAAAGTCATAAAAGGAATGTAAAATCAGATCATGAAACTTCTTAAGGGTAGCCTCTGTCTCGATCTGGATAGCACTAAAACGCTGGATACAAGCTATGTTCCTTAAAGCAATACTGAGAAAGAGATAAAAGGCCTTCTTATCTTGTGTTAAAGAAGTTAAAGGAACTTTTTGTAAATACTTTAAAAGATTTGGGGAAGGTTGATTTTTAAAACGCCGAATCAAGTGGTCTACTCGCCATATTCGGGTTAAGTAATGTTCAAAATCAGAAATAGTCTTTAAAAACTGTTTATCGGCTTCAGACAAGGTTTCTAAGTTTTTTTCTAGGTCTATTTTAGAATAGATAAAGTCAAAAAAATAGATTTCTTTAGAAACCTCCAGGTTTAGTAATTCTCCTAAACTGCTTATCGAATCACCTATAAGAAAATGACTGAGTAAAAGATCATAAAAAGCATCTGCTAAGAAGGGAAAATTACGGCAGGTCGAGAGTATGGGATTATCATAAGTCCAGTTTTTAGAATAAGCTTGCCGAGATGATTCATTGAGGTCTTTTAGAAAATAGCCAAAGATAGTTGCTATTTCAGATTGAAACTGCTCTATCACATCCAAAGGTTGCTCCTTCACCAGAGTAGATAAAGCGTCTAAGATCGGATTCTCATACTCTAAGCGCTGAGTCAGTATTGCATAAGTAAAATATAAAGATACTTTTTTGAAGAGGGCTGTGTCTGTGGCAGTCAAGTCTTTCATTTTTAAAGACGTTAGATAGTCCACAAAATATTGTTTCAGAATCTTTGGTATTTCAAGAATCGCGCATAACTGAAAAATACCTTGAGAGGTTTTAGAGCCTCTCAAAGATACAGGGGTGTGTATCACCTTCAGTAATAGGCTTTCAAGAGTCTGGATAGCTTCTATATCTTGACTATAATAGATGTTTTGAAAAACTGTTTGGCCTATCTGACCTACTTTAGGTAGATTACGACTATTATGTTCCTTTTTAAATCTATTACGCTCCCTTTTTAATCTCTTTTCAAAAGCTTCTCTACTTTCAAATGTAGGCCCATTTAACTTCCCGTTATTTAATATCTTAAAAATTCGAGCTCTAGTATCTTGATCTCTTAAGTTTTTATTTTCAAAATCTTTGAGCAAATCTACAGAAATTTGTAATTTTTTATAGGCTGTTTGAACCTTCGTTTTCTTGCTACTAGTGGGTTCTGCTAAGCTATGAGCTTCTTGGGTAGCCGGATGGCTAGGGAGTCCAGCATTTTGAGGGACTGGAGGAGGGTTAAAATAGAGACTCTGTGGAAAAGGTTTCTGTGTGTTGGGAAAGTTATAGTTCATCTGCTTGAAATAATTGATGTGGTGGTGTTTTATTAAAAACCACACCAACAACGTTGTCAAAAAAATAAATTAAAGTATATTTTTTGATCAGCTTTATTATTTATACAGGATACACCCCAGGTCTTTAAAAAACCTAGGGTGTAAGGATGACTAAACTGAAAAAGCATCTAGTTGCCCACTAGAAGGAGTACCTAGTCCTTAGATTCCTCAGATTCGGAAGGTTCGGGCGTTTCATCCTCTACCTCTTCATTGAAGCTTGTTTCACTACTGCTACTCAGCTTCCACTCGTCTATTTCGCTAGAGTCCTCACTAGAGAGGGTAGACTGGCTAGCTTCGTAACCTAACAAGAGGCTGCGCAGTTGTTGAGTCATAAGCGCTGCTGCTTTTTTGACATAGAAAATATCTGCGTTATCAGATCCATCTTTGTTTTGAGGAATAGTAAAGACTCCCCCAGCATATCTTAGATTCAGGTGGCTTCCTTTACCGTATTCGATCTTTCCTCCCACGATCCACTGAAAGGCTTGTAAAACTTTCATTCTATCTATTTTAAGGTATGAGTTGCCTTGTGTAGCTTCATCCACCGCCTCTAAGATTTTGATAACAGCTGGCAAGATCTCTAGCTTACCCTGTCCAATAGCTTCATTGGCAAGATCTGTTAAAGTAGCAGAGTTGCTTAACCAAAACCCATCTTCTAGTCTATCAAGAGGCTTTGCTTTGCCTATATTGTAGAATCTTTGCCCGGAGGCTAAACGCTCTCCAGTCTTTGGCTGGTTCAACTTGCTAGCCAATGCCTGAACAAAAGACTGAGGATTTGCGGCTAGGTTTTTTGCTGTTTCTAGCGTCGTAGCCACAGCTTTTATTTTTTTCTTAGCTTTAGCAAGCAAGCCCTCTTTTTTATCTATGTTTTGAGGAGTCTTTTCCTTGCCTTCTTTTTTCTTTTGCTTGGCTGCTGCCTTTGCTTCTTCTTTAGCGATAGTCTCAGCGGCTTGGTTATGGACTGCTTTGATACTGGTAGTACTGGTCCCTGTTTCAGGATTGTAATCTATGGTAATTTCTTGAGTGGAAGCTAGATTTTCTGGGTTCCCTCCTTCCTTGGCCTTCAGTTTTCTTGCTTGCTTTCTTTTGCTATTGGAAGAAGGGGCTGGAGGTGTCTTGGGAGTGGAAGCTTCTACGTTTTGGGCCTTAGGGGTCTTTGAGTTAAACACTTGGGCAGCTTTTGCAAAAACACCTAACTTCTTAGCTTTTTGTTCCAGGGCTTTTTTTCGGTCATTGAGTAGCTTTAAAGTCCTCTGATCTTTGTTATGCTCTGCATAGTCAAAGACCGTCCAGTCCTTATGGTCTTTGGCTTCTAAGTGTTTTACTTGTAGGTTGGGCAATGCACTACCTCCAAAAAAGTCTTTTATATCTAGATTCACCATGACATAGAGCATTAAAGGGGTGCGGCCTTGCTCGTCACGTTCGTCTAGGCGATTGTTTTTTAGAATATTTTTTGTAAAACTAAGGGGCAAAAATGGATGCTTATCCAACTTTAAATCTTTTAAAATAGCTGCGGCACGAGCCTTTTCATCGTTTCGACCGCTAGACAGATGACTATAAACGCTCATACCATCGTTTTGTAGCAGAAAAGGATTACACCCTAAGCTAAGCAGTTTATGAAACAACGGGAAATTTTTTGAAGGTCTCTCTAACTCGTAAGCTGCTGAAACGAGGTTATAACTTGTATCAGGATCTACATAATGAAGATCAAAGCCTATTTTTTGAAGACCCCCCAGCATGTATTCAAAATTTTGCGGGGATTGGCTCATTAGATTCATTTGGTAATCCTGCTTCAAGCATGCAGCGAAGAGCTGGGGCGTGAATGTCAACCACTCTAGGACTTTGAAGGGTTTTAAAATTTCTAAAATTTCAAAAAATAGCTCTCGACGCTTGAGAGGAGTATTTTTAAGGCCATAGTTAGAAAGAAAATCTATTAAAGATATATTATAAAACCCAAATACATGCTCCGCCAGCATCAGAAGGCTAACCTTTAAACGTTGAGTCTCTTCCTCAGTTTCAATTTGCAGGCTCTTAAAATGCTCCACACACACTGGGTCTTGGATCATGAGACTCAATAGAAGGTAGCGGAAGCGTTCCTCCTTCGTGAACATCTCTAGGGGTTGTTTAGCTCCGAGCCTTAAATACTCTAACATGTGAGGGAGGTCTAAGTATTGAACGATAGTCCCCGCGTTACTTATTGTTTCTACACTCGAAACTAAATTTGCTTCTACAAAACCTATAAGCTGTGCATTTTTATTCTCGTAAATGAGATCTAAAAAAACCTGTCCCTTAGAGTTTTTGACAGGAAACAAACGAACGAACGCATCAGCCGAAATGGGTCTCTCACAAAAACGGAACAAATCACCTAAATTTTTTTCCACTAATTTCGGCATTCTTTGACAAACATAGAGAATAGTTTCATCATAATCCTCAGCCCGAATAACATCATTCTTAATATAAGCTTTTCTAAGATCCTTTAAGAAAAACCCAAAAAATTCACTTATTTTTTGCTCTGCTTGCACTTTAAACTCAATATGAGGACAAGCCTCAAGACACGAAAACAGACAGCCTAAGACATCTAGACTGTTGCCTAAAAAGCCATATAGAAAATAGAAAGCAAATTGCTCAGGCGAAGTTTCACTCCAGGCATCATAATCTAAGGCCTTGCAATACCCAAACACATAGTCCTGAATATACGGTATGGTTTTCTTATTGAATACTTGCGCTAGCTTAAAAATTCCTGAATAAATTTCAGTACTTTGAGAAGGGATCAGTGCAATCAGTACGCTTTCAATGAAATCGATATCCTTTTTTTGACTTGTTCTGTAGAAGGATATCATAAAAGGCATACCTGCTGTTTTTAAACTCAGGACATCTAGAACAGTTTTTCTGATACTAGGATCTGCTAAGTTTTGACTTAAAGCGCATTCCAAAAAAGGTCTTAATGTGCCCAGGAATTGTCTCAGAAAAGCAGTTCCAGCTTCATGACGTGATTGAGTAAACTGCTCCATCAGACTCATAGGATTATTTGGATCCGTTTGGGTGAGAAGCCGGAGAATCCGAGCCATGGCAGAGGCGTCTGAAGGCAATTTTTCTAGCAAGGATGTTAAAATCTTACAAGAAATATCCAATTTTTTAACGATTGCATCCTGCACTGCACGCGCATTACCTCCTGAGGCACTGGTCAAACTAGAAGCCTGTTGTGCTAGAGAGGCAGAGCTTGACGGAACTGTAGTGCCTGCTGGCTGGGGAACAGTGGCCGTTGTAGGCCGTGACTGCGGCTGGGCATTAGCCGTGTTTGTAGGTGTGTTACGGGTACTGCGATTGGTTTTGTCCATAAGATAATAAAAATTAAATCTATATAAAAGAAAAAAAACACAAAAGTCAAACTAATAAAAAAATAAAATCTATATAAAAATAAAATTAAACTAAAAAAACAGCAAGATCCGTTTTAAAAACACTTCAGAGCCTTCGAGTATGGTTTTGACAGGGACTTTATTTTGCTTATACTCTTTAGGCTATGCTTGCATCTAGTATGTCGGTAGCTTCGCTGAGTTTAGCCCTGGGTAAAGTAGTGGTAGCTGCAGCCTGGGCAGATGGGTGTATACAAGCAGAGGAGAGAGCCTGCATTGAAGACCTGCTTTTTTACCTTCCAGACCTTAAACCACAGGATATCCACACCCTAGGAATGCTATTGGACTATCCCCTAGCTCCGGCTGACAGCCAACGTTTTATCGAAGATCTCCTTGCCAAAGTAGAAACTGAGCAGGATAAAAACCTGGTACTCTACGCAGTCGGCCAACTCATACGTGCAGACGGAGTCATCACATCAGAAGAGCTAGCCCTGTACCAAACACTAGAGGCTGAGCTCAATCCCCCCAAGCCACAACTTTCACTTACATTGAGAAACATTTTTCAAGGCCTAGTCTATAAAAGGCAGAATCGGATAACAACCGTACTAGGCGCAGGAGCGGATGATATCACCACCTGTCTTGACAAAAAAATAGCCCACCTGAAAAGGGAAAAAACCTGCCGCCACCTGAGCGAAACCTCTTTGCAAAAACTCCTACTGGAAGGCATCCTGCTAGCAAAACTCATCTGGGCAGATGGACAAGTACTTGAGAGTGAGATAGAAAAACTCTTGGATTATCTTAAGCAGCAATGGAACATCCTGCCCCTAGAAGCCCCCCTTTTAAGTGCATTCTTATTAGACCCTAGCTTACAGAACCTCGATCTGATTCGCGTTTGCAGAGCTTTTTTTAATCTTTTACTGCCCCAAGATAAAGAAAATTTTTTAACCCTCATGTTTGAGCTAGCCCTAGCTGATGGTGTACTCAGCCAAAATGAGCTAGATACGATCCTGGAAATCAGCGCCCATCTGAAACTCGGCCAGGACCAGTTTCACCATGCTTGGGAGCGGTATGGCTCAGTGTATAGGGAAAATAATGCCTGGAGGCTTTAGCAACTATAGAATTTGCCGATATTCCAAACTAGACCCATAGGGACTAAGATCCCTACTAGCCCCTCCTCTTCTGATCCAACCCCTCTCTACCCCTATGAAGCCCCAACAACTAACTACCAACCAAAAAGCCCTAGCTGTTAACCTAGACTTGCGCTACTACGGCACCTTTGCGGAAATTGGCGCTGGCCAAGAGGTGGCGCGGTATTTCTTTCAGGCTGGTGGAGCTGCGGGCACGATAGCCAAAAGCATGTCTGCTTATGACATGAAATTTAGCGATGCCATTTACGGCAAGAGTACCCGCTATGTCTCTAAAGAAAGACTACAAAAGATGCTAGACCATGAATTTGTACTCTTGGAGCAGCGCTTAGGAGAGGCGCGCGGGGCTGATACGTGCTTTTTTGTCTTTGCCAATACGGTGAGCGCAAAAAGCTTTAAGGGGGGCAATGAATGCCATGGGTGGCTGGGCATGCGTTTTCAGCTAACGCCAAGGGGCGAAACCAATGATATTTTTTTGCACGTTCGCATGCTGGATAAGACGAATATCGATCAACAAACCGCTCTTGGTGTGGTGGGTGTAAATCTCGTCTATGCGTCTTTTTTTTACCGAGAGGATATGACGCGCTTTATCGAGTCTTTTGAAGATAATATTGGTGTAGAGCGCATAGAAGTAGATATGTTTGAATGCCACGGACCGGACTTTAAGCACGTGAACAACCGTATTCTCAGCCTAAAATTAGTTGAGCAGGGCCTCACCCAGGCAGTCATGTTTGGACCTAATGATGCCATCTTGCAGCCTTCAGAGGCTTTGTATAAGAAGGCAGTACTCGTAGAGCGTGGGTCTTTCAGGCCTATCACAAAGGTCAATATGGATATGCTAGAATGTGCAGCGGCGCAGTTCCTCCAAGAGCCAGGTGTGCAAGGAGAAAATGTGATTACCTTCCTTGAAATTACCATGAACAACCTGCTATCTACCGGATGTAGTTTTGAAGACCTGCTCATGCGAGTGGATGTTTTAAATGAGATGGGGCACACAGTCCTCGTGTCTAACTATTCTGAATATTTTCGCCTGAGTTCTTATATCCGCCAATATACGAAGAATATGATAGGGATAGTCCTGGGGATTAATCTCTTGCTAGAGGTGTTTAATGAAGTCTATTACAAGGCCCTACCTGGAGGTATTATGGAGGCCTGCGGGCGCTTATTTAAAGAAAATACCAGGCTGTACATCTATCCTATCAAAGGCTTTATGTACAATCATTATCTCGGTAGGCAAAACAAAGACTTTGTGGACCATCTGGACACTAAAACCTTCGCAGCAGATACCCTTATCCACGCTCAAAACCTGCAACTACAGCCGAATTTACGTAGCCTCTATGCCTATTTACTGGAAAACCACTATATAGAGCCGATCACCGGTTTTAACCCAGAGTATCTAGACCTATCTTCGAAAAGCGTCTTTGACAAAGTCAGCCACCGAGAGCCCAATTGGGAGCACCTTATACCCCACGAGGCTGCGAAAATCATCAAAGCCAAAAACTATTGGCTAGCAAAACCCAGCACTGAAGCACCTAGCGCTTAGACATACCACACAACTCTCCAAGATAAAAAAATAAACCGAAAGCCAGTGAAACTTTAGCAAAAGCATAGATTAGACCTCTTGCGGACCTACGTATTTTGGTTTCTGGGCGAGGCCAAATAAATGAGGAACCGGCCTGTCACGCCGTCTCCCTACGCCATCTCCACTACGCTGAAGCTTCGGGAGACAGGAGCCTTCGGGAGATAAAAAGCTCAGCCTGTCGCCCGAAGCCTTGGCGTAGGGAGGAGTGTACACAAAGAGTACATGAGGATTTTGACCTGTCGGGCGTAGCTCACAGAGCGAAGCCTGAGTCTATTTTTGACGAACCGAGGGAGCAAAAGACGTGGTTTCGAAAGAAGTCTAATCTCAGCCACCTAATTTCCTGCTCTAATCCCAGTGTTCAAGAGGCCTCACGCGAGCGAACCATGAGTCGTTTTTTAAAAGAAATACAGATAAATCTGCTGGAAATTCTTCGAATAATTAGGGCTATGCTGGGTGTGAAAAAAACAGACCACTTACGGAAATAGGTATCATCTTCGTTGGCGTGTCGGGCGTAGCTTTTAAAGCGAAGCCTGAAGCCAGGCAGTAAAAGACCTGCTTTCCCAAGAGGCCTATCCATATTCTTCTTTTATTCTTCTTTTTTGCTCTCCATCATGCCACTTATGTTTTTTCACGCTTTCCCATTCCTTTTCTTATTAAGGTCCACGGCTATCCCGCTAAAAGTTATTGGAGATCCCTTTTTGACCGCATCCATTACCTCACTTTTGATGACATTATCCCCTCCTTTTCCACTGTTTATGAGCTCTAAATATTTTTTGTCAGGTAGTGTAATACGTTTGGAGTAATGCTTAGTTTAAAGGTCATACTTTAATTTTAGGGCCCTATAGGTCTGGATATACACCGGAAGGTACGCCTGTATATTTTCAAACACTCGTTTGGCTTCTTCTTCTTTATAAACATGCGAACTGAGATTCCTATCTGTAAGCATACGGAGCCAAAGGGCCTCCTCATCGATCAAGGCATAGGTATAAGCTTTATTTAAGACCTCACGTGGGGTATTAGCCTCTATCTTTTCATAAGTGAGTATCTTTTTAAGAACTTTCCAAAAAAGATCTGTTACAAACTCAAATCTTTGAATAGCAGCATCTTGTAAATAATCTTCATTTTTTAACTGAGAGTGCATCATCACATCCTTGAGGCGTTCTATAGCCTTACCGAGAGAGTAAAAATAGTCTCTCCAGAATATCGATTCTGTGGGATTCTTTTTATATAGAATGGTTTTAAAACGTAAAATATTGATCCTAAGGGGGTCTTCTGAGCTTAGGGTATCAAAGCGAATGGCATCGATGTGAAGAAGAGTATCCGCTTTTTCTAGAATAGAAAGGAGATTATTCCAGTCTTTATCGTTAGCTTTAGAGCATAAAAAGGACAAATCTATGTCAGACCGGGATTGATGGTCTCCTCTAGCTCTAGAGCCAAATAGCCATATTTCTTCCACAAAGGGGAGTGCTTGTAGTTCTTTAAAAAATGTATATGCTTGTAAAGGTTTTTCCATGTGTTTAGATGGTGCACATAGGCTAGGGCGAGAGGCTCTATCTATCAATCCTTATTTTAATAGACCTCTTGCGGACCTACGTATTATCTTGGTTGGCCTGCCGGGCGTAGCTCGTAGAGCGAAGCCTGGTTTCTGGGCGAGGCCAAATAAATGAGGAACCGGCCTGCCTCCTGCCGTGTCGGGCGTAGTTCGCAAGAACGAAGCCTGAAGGATTCCGACGTGTCAGGCGTAGCTCATCGTGTCGGGCATCTCCACTACGCTGAAGCCTTCAGGCGTAGCTCTGCGAGCTATGCCTGACACGTCGGGAGACAGGTAGTTCGGCTTGTCGCCCGTAGCTCAAGGAGCGTAGGGGGAAGAACGACGCCTGAAAAACGAAGACTGATCTTATTTTTGACGAACTTAAGACACAAAAGACAAGGGTTTCGCAAGAGGTCTAATGACAAATAGGCCCTAAATACCCGTAAACTTCGCAGCTGCTCTCTTGAGGCGATCATTAATGCTGATTCCCAGGTCTTCCGGGGGAGCCGCTTCTATGCAAATAGCATCGTAGCCTTGGGTATCTAGGGTATGTAGCATTCTAAAAACCTGTGCAGCAGCTTCACTAAAGGATCCTGTTTCGGATAAAAAATAAGTATGCTCCTCTAGCTTTTTGGGTTTTTTAAAATAAATCAACGCTGTCTTTCCCATTTTATTTTTTAGAATGGAACCGTAAGGATACACGTATAGAGGGGTGTGAGGGCTATAATGTTGCTGCAGTGTACCTGGAGCTAAGAGAGGCTTATTAGGACTTGCCTGCATGCAAGGCACCAAGATGGGCTCGCCTAGTACCGTTTCCAGTGCTTCAGCACTCAGAGGCCCAGGGCGTAAGAGTTTGGCTTGGGAGCCACTCAGATCTACAATGGTGGACTCTAAGCCTAGTAAACAGGGGCCCCCATCCACAATGGGAATAGGTGTTTCTTGAAACATGTTTCTAACATGACTCGCTTCTGTTGGGCTTAAGCAGCCA
>CAZEFS010000018.1:0-1989 GCA_964511545.1 uncultured Opitutales bacterium | reverse complement strand
GGGATTCGCACTAGGGGCAGCTAGGGGGAGCTTGCATAGGCTTAAGATCTCTCGAAATAGAGAATGCTTGGGGCTACGCAAGGCAATAGTAGGCCTGCCGGCTGTGAGCAAATCTGGGACAGAAGGAGCCTTGGGTAGTATGAGCGTTAGGGGCCCGGGCCAGAAGGCATCTACCAATCTCTGGACCTTAGGGGAAAAAGGGGTGAGCGTGAGCTTTTCGGCCTCGCTTTGGTCCAAGATATGGACGATCAGGGGGTTTGTCAGTGGTCGACCCTTAATTTTAAAAATAGACTTGAGGGCCCCTGGATCCAAAGCGTGACCAGCTAGGCCATAAACGGTCTCTGTAGGCAAGGCGACTACCCTTCCTTGAATTAAAAGCTCTGCCGCCTGAAAAACTGTAAGAGCCACACTTACTGCATAGTCAGCATGTTACGGCCACGTTTGATCTCTTGAACGACGTGCCTATGCTGTTTGGCGGAAAGGTGGGTGTATTTGCGTTTTAATATTTTGCCTGTTTCTGTCACAAAACGAGTGAGAAGCTCAGGTGTTTTCCAGGAATAGTCAAAGGGGTTTTTGGAGTGTTGTTTTTCAGAAGTGTTTTTAGACATAAGCGTATAAATATTTTCTAGATACAGACTATTGTAAGAGCTAAGTCAAGCCCTTTTCTTTTGACAAGCATAAAGATAAAAAACAGAAAAAAGCTTTTGGGAAAGCAAATACTAGAGAGCAGTGGTGAGGGCGCGATTCGAACGCGCGAAGGGTTGCCCCGACAGATTTACAGTCTGCACCCGTTGGCCGCTTGGATACCTCACCATTTTGATAGTATAGCCAAGATGTACTGTTGTACAAAATATAGGCTCACGTTTTTAAGGAGCGAAGGGTTTATGTCAAGTGCTTATTTTTAAAGTAGACACTAGACCACTTGCTTCCTGCCCAGAAAACAAAATACGTAGGTCCCCAAGAGGTCTAATAACAGATAACATTTAGGTCTGTTTTAGCTTATTATTACGGATTTCTTTGCTTAAGCCTTGAGTTCTGATTAAAAAGCCTTTGAATGGGTGGTTTTATGGCTCAAAAGATAGAAAATGTTCAAAAAAAAATAAGCCTCGGCAAGAAGACCCCCACGACAAGACCCTTAGTTTCTGTCTTGCTTTTCACCTTTGGTCTCTTGTGGTTAGTCGCATTGATAGACTATGTGCCCAGGCAAAGCATGTACGTTACCACGAATCCTTTGCCTAATAAAATAGGATGGCTTGGTGCGATGGTATCGTTTTGGAGTCTTTATATGACAGGCGCGCTGGCGTGGGCTTTACCATTTTTATGTTTTTTCATCGCCTACAAGTTCTTTTTTAGGCAGCTTTATCCCCTAAATCGCTGGAAGTGGGCAGCACTTATAACGAGCCTGCTGATGACCTGTGCCTTGATGACGAGTTATCAACATGCCTTTGGGCCACGTAGCTCGTGGAGCTCCAACTATTTTTCTTATGGATGGGGGGGGATGGTGGGGGACCTTGTTTTTTCTAGGGTTCTCAGCCCTATCTTGGGATTGGTGGGATCTTTTCTATTCTTAGTGCCTCTAGATACCCTTTCCTTGCTCCTATTATTGTGTCCTCCCAACCACCCAAGAGAAACGGCTGAATGGATCTTTACTAAGAGCCGCTGCTTGAAACAAAAATGCAAGACCTATTGGATTGAGTTCCAGAGAAAAAGAGCAGCTAAAGCTCTAGAGGTATCTAAAAAAGGCCTGGTAGCTTCGCAAAGACTCACAGCTCCCGTTGCCACACAGGAGCCAAGGATAAAAACTCCTCAAGTCCAGGCAGTTTCTATTACCCCTTCCCCTATCCCCCTCAAAGAAGAGCTCAGTTTGAGAGCTATTTTGCAGCAAGCCCAGCCGCCCTTGTCCCCTCCCCCGCCCATTGCCACTCAAGCTATGGCCGCTTCCCCAGCTCGGGCTATATTGCCTCCCACTCAAGAGGTGCTTCCCTCTGC
>CAZEFS010000017.1:0-14084 GCA_964511545.1 uncultured Opitutales bacterium | reverse complement strand
ATAAGAGTTTTCAGGAGGTCTTGCAGGCCTATCCTACCGCATCTAGCTCATTAAGCTCTGGCTTAAGAGTAGGTACATGTCGTAGTTTGCAAGCTGGCCAAAGCTGCCTTAGCTTTGAAATACAAAGTGGCGATATGCTCTTTGTAAGCCGTATGGCCTACCACTTTAGTCAGCCAAAAATAGGGGATCCCATCGTCTTTCGCACACGTTCATTAGGGAGGATGCATGATCTTTTAGGGACAAAGGAAGACAAATACTATATCAAGCGCCTAGTGGGCCTAGAAGGGGATATTTTGCAAGTCAACCCGCCTATTTTATATCGGAACCATAAGCCTATAGAGGGTTCAAAAGCCTTTGAGTATAACGCCAAGCAACTCTTTGCTTATCCTGGATACCAGGACTACGGCATGTTTAGCTATGGAAAGCTGTATACAGTGCCCCCTGCTAGCGTATACGTCATGGGTGACAACTCTCCCCATAGCTTTGATAGCCGCTACTGGGGGCCAGTTCCAAAAAAAGAGCTTATAGGCAGGGCTGTTTTTGTATTTTATCCCTTTACTGGCCGTTGGGGCAGGGCGCGATAAAGCTAAAGCTTATCCGCCTCAATCCACCGCAAGTTCAAAACTCGAAACCGCGGCTCTAGTGTATCTCCCTCTAGTTTTCGCTCTAAAACTCTCTGAACCAGAGCTTCACAGTTTGCTCTTTGGTAAATAGGGCTGCCCGTATGATCCTTTTTGAAGCAGCTTGCCCCATGGGCGCGTATGATAAAGGTATCACTAGAAGGAGCCAGTAAGGGTCCAATGCTTTCTAAAAGATCAAAGGCGCTAAGAGCGAGTAGAGGGTGCTCTTGATAGGGCAAGTTTAGCTTTTCTAAGGCTTTATCTAGGATGCCAGCGTGTATGAAGGAAGATAGGCTAAAATAAGGCGTATCAGCATTTAAGAGCGCTACGATATATTCAGCTAGTGAGGCTGCCTGGCTAGGGCCGATGGTATAATGGGGGGTGTGGAAGCTAGTACGGGCAAAGGTTCCGCCGGGGCGAACTTCCGGTCTTAGAGCCATCAACAGTAGGTTGGTCCAGGCCTGAGTAGATCGGGAGTTTATGTTAAAAGCGCCTTCCAATACGATTTGTTTTCCTTTCTGAGTAATGAGCTTGTGTGGGCAGTAGGTGCTGTTCCAGTAGTCTAGTGTATCTTCTGCATACATAGGAGCGTGGGGATCTAGAGTGAAGAGAAGATGCCTTAGCTTTCCGAGGCTATCTAAAGGCCCTATATCAAAGAGAGCCAAGGGCTTTAGGTCTTTATTCGAAAAATCTCTAAAATGACTAGATTGATTATGATTCCAGGACCATTCCCAGGTAGACCCTGCATTGGGTGTGAAACGAGGGGGCAGAAAAGCCCTGGGATTATTCTGGAATGGCATTTCAGGTTTGTAATCTAGCCGATATTCAAGTCCTACCTGAGCAGACCTTAGATCTTTACTGCCTTTCGTTTCTTTTAGTACAAGGGGTTTTAGGCTTAGGCTTGGAAGGCTAAGTTCATGAAATAAGAAGGACTTGGGATCGTAGGCTTTTTCTGCGCTCTCAAGGCGCAAGACCATATCTGGCCAGCTTGGGGTTTCTCGAGTTTTGCACAGGACCTGCCGGGTGTCAGCTAGAGCCAGCTTTTGTTCTGTTCCAGGCTGAGTCCTTTGATCTTTGGTATTATAGGGGTTTTGTACCCGTTGCCTACGGACGTGCCTCTTGGCATGCAGTCCTGCATCTTTGAGTAGGGGTGTGGTCTTCGCTTCTACTAAGTAGGGCTCGTTTTTAATCCATACCTGAGGAATAGTGCCTATAGGCATGTTGGTGGGCTCTACTTCCTCAAAGTATAAAGCGGGCTGAAGGGGGTCTAAAGAGGCATTTTTTAGAACAAAAGCTTTTTTCTGACCTGCCAGAAAAGCAGTGGACAATTTTGCCTTCAGAACCGTATACGGATAGCCCCGTTCTTCTAAATTGTGTTCTCCTAGATCTATCCACTGTTCTGAGGGTTTGTCAGGGATATCCTGATGAAGAGTCATCGAAGGACTTTTATTGCACACTAAGCGTAAGGTATACTCATGCTTATCTACGTCTACGGCATACGGGTTCCAGAGGAGGATCCACATCCCTTCATAGATCTTAAGGGTGCTGGGTGGTTGAAGCTCAAAGTTAAACCCTAGCCTGCACGCTAAACAAATAGGGCCTAGACCTAGCTGCTCTAACTGGGCTGGTGCGTAAGGGTTGTCTCTTTTGATAGCAAAGGGCCTAGGGGCCAGATGCGGTGAGGGATCTAAGCGTACAGATTGGCCTAGCCGGTGAAAGTCTTGAATAAGCCTTTCTTTTTGATCTAGGGGGATATGAGTAGTCTCAAGCGCTGTTAGATCTTTTTTAGAGTCAAAGCTAGCATTAGGGATATGAAGAGTTGGTTGTCCTAAGAGTCCATAAGACTTTAAAGTAAAATGAGGATAGTGCTGCTTTAGGGATTCGTTTTCTATGCCAAAGTCTTTGGTTAAAGCAGTCCAGTCACTGTAGGCTGCTAAATTCTTGCTAGCTATATCCTGAAACCCACGTAGCCCTTTAGTCTCAATAAAAGCTAAATGCTTGTGTTTCTCTTCTTTTAAGCTGTTTCCAAGATTCAGCTTTGTTTTCACCCCTTCATCGCCTACCCAGTAAGTATAATAGCCTGCTTCTTGAGGAAGAGCCACTAAGGGAACTGTTATATTTAGGCTGTCTTGAAAAAAGCTAAAAAAACCTGCTTCAGATTCAGCAGGCACCAAATAGCCTCTAAACGTAGCCTTGCCTTCTGTTCCTCTTTCCCAGGTAGCGGTATAATAGGCTTCCCTAGCACCTGGATAGGGAAAGGGAATAGTCGATGTTCGTCCCTTGGGTCCTAGGCTGCTTTCTAGATGGGCTAAGGCTATATCTAGAGCAAAAAGTGCAATGTCTTTTGCTTTTTCCTTGTGTTCTTTAGTCTTTAAGAGCCGTTTTTCAAGGAGCACATACTGCCCTTCCATAAGCAAGAAAAAGCAGACTGCTCCTAAAAGAATGACTACAAACATGAGAGCAAATCCGGCTTGGTCCTCTCTCATTCTAGGCCTGCTGGAACGCCTGAAAGCGCAAGCAGTCTTTCGACAGCTAAAACTAGGAATAGGGATAGCTAAACCTAGCTATAACGTCTCTTGCTCTTTTGCAAAAGAATACAGCCTGGCTTTGAGGTCTGTAAGGCCTTCTCCCGTGAGGCAAGAGATTTTGCAAATGGGGGCCTTTACTTTTTTTTGAAATAGAGCTAAATGAGCTTCAAAGCCATCCAGATCTTGTTTGTTTGCAGCAATCAGGTGCGGCTTTTGGGCCAAAGCTGGATCGTAGGCTTTGAGTTCTGCGAGAAGTTGCTCGTAATCTTCTAGTGGGGAACGGTTGTCCGATCCTGCCATATCCAGGATAAATAAGAGCACTTTACAGCGTTCAATATGCCTTAAAAATCTATGGCCTAAGCCTCGGTTTTGACTGGCTCCGGCAATTAAACCAGGAATATCTGCAAGCAAAAGCTGGCTATAAAGCTCTGGGTACTGAATCACCCCTATGTGAGGATGCAGTGTAGTAAAAGGATAGGGAGCCGTTTTGGGCTTTGCTTGGGTAAGGGCTGTTGTGAGAGATGATTTTCCGGCATTGGGAAAGCCTACTAGCCCTATATCTGCTATTGTTTTTAAAATGAGTTTAAAGCTTCCTTCTTCCCCATCTTGGCCTTTCGTAAATTGCCTAGGGGTTCTATTGGTAGAGGTCTTAAAGTGTAAATTACCTTTGCCCCCACGTCCGCCCTTGAGTAAGACGTGCTTTTGTCCGTGTTGGGTCAGTTCTAGAAGGAGCCTTTCTTCTGCTCCATTAAAGACTAGGGTGCCTAACGGGACGAGTAAGTGCAGATTTTCTCCACCCGCTCCATATTGGTCTTGCCCACGGCCAGATTCACCATTTTCAGCTTTATACGAAGGTGTGAAACGATAAGCAGAAAGGTCTTGGATATTTTCATCTGCGATCAAGATAATATCTCCGCCCTTGCCTCCGTCTCCGCCATTTGGGCCTCCTTTCGGTAAAAATTTCCCGCGGTAAAAGCTTGCGCAGCCATTCCCGCCATTTCCCGCTTTTAAACTAATTATAACTTCATCAACAAACATAGGATAGAGTCCTTTTAACTAGACCTCTTGCATAACCCTTGTCTTTTGCTCTCTGGGTTCGTCAAAAATAAGCTCGGAATCCTCATGTACGCTTTTGTACACTCCGGTTCCTCCTTTATTTGGCCTCGCCCAGAAACCAAAATACGCAGGTCTGCAAGAGGTCTAATGAGTGAATCAGCCTCTAAAACTTACAAGTAGGTCAAAATTGTCAATGCTTTTAAGTGAAAAGCTTTGCCAAGGCTCGACAATGCTTGATTTTTGGTCTATGCTCTAGACTTATGCGGTCCTTTTCTCTGTATTTTTCAAGTTTGTTCTTGTTGAGCGCTCTCTTCTGTTTTGGAGTAGAGGTAGGAGAGCCTTTAAAGGTAGATCATAATCTTTTGCCTTTTGCTTCCGGCTTTATTCATTATCGTATCCAAAATCAAAAGCTACAGCTTATTTTTTTGAATCAGAAAAAAGTGGTTATCACTCCTCCAGCTGAAGAAGGGCTTATTCAAGTTCGTTTTATGAACCCACGCACTCAATCAGACAAGGCCTATACACTTCCTTTAATAAGCCAAAAAACATACTTAGAGACCCTTCGGCCCTTAAGGCTCCCTCTGAACTATCACTTGTATAGCACTCTCACAGTGAAAGATAGCCCAGTAAGCGTATCACTGCCAGTCATAGAATTAAGGCCAGGAGACTTAAAGGCATTGCCCTAAGAAATTTGCTTTTAGCCTGGCGGCATCTCTATTACTTTCTGGACTAGGCTGTCAAAGATTGCTTGTCCTTTCAGGATATCAATCTCTATTCTTAAGTAATAGGCCGGCAAAGGAGGAACCCAGTATTTAGGGAGCCTAACCGCATCTTTTTCTGTTAAGAGTAGATACTCTGCTTTAGCTTCGAGGGCATTGTGGATAAAAGTTTCCAGCTCATAGTCTGTAAAACGGTGGTGATCGGTAAATTGTTGTTTATGAACAAGCTTGGCACCTTTTTCTTCTAAAAATGCTTCAAAACTTTTTGGAGATGCAATTCCACTTAAAACAGCTATGGGTTTTTCGTGCATAGCACTCAGAGGAAGGGTATGGCTGCCATCTAAAGCCTTGAAAAGGGTCGGATAGTGACGACACTCTATAAGCTTTAAATCTGGCTGATGTTTCTGGATGATAGATAAAAGCTCAGGGTCTTCTATGCCATCAGACTTCGTAATACATACATAAGACGCTCGCTTAAGATGTTTGATGGGCTCCCGAAGAATGCCTCTAGGTAAAAGATTTTTATTACCAAAGGGATTAGTTTTATCAATTAAAAGGATATTCATCCATCCCTTAAGCGGTAGGTACTGAAAGCCATCATCTAAAATCAGCGTATCGACTTTGTACTTCTTGATAGCATAGTAGCCCCCTTTTACCCGATTCTTATCTACAATGACCTTTACGCCCGGAAGATTTCGGGCCAGCATATAGGGCTCATCTCCAGCCTCTTCAGAATCCAGGAATATCGTTTGGCCATCACTCACAACTTTGGGCGGTGGGGCTTCACCATGGGTGAGTAAACGCCACAGCTTTTTCAATACGGGCTCCGTCTTACTCTTGTAGCCTCTGCTTAAAACTGATACGCTACGGCCTTTATCTCTTAGGGCCTTGGCTAGCATTTCTACGACGGGGGTCTTCCCTGTGCCACCTACGGTTAAGTTTCCTACTACGATTACCCTACAGCCTAGAGGCTGAGGCTTTAGGATGCGATTCTTATATAAGAGATAGCGTACCTGTACAAGCCCGCTAAAGAGATAAGAAAGGACCAATAAGCTCTTTTTAAGCAACCTGACACCAAAAGAGTCTTTCGTGGCCCTATCATAAATCACGTTTACGACAAACTGTTCAAACGCTTGAACCTGTGTGCTAAAGAACTGAAAAAGCTTTTTCAAGACTACTTATAAGATGTTAAAAGCCATACATAAAACCAAGAATCTTGAAAACTTTCAGGCCGCTTGCAACCTTCATTTTACGAAGGTTAGAGCTGTTACTAGACTCCTTGCTAAAGCATGTATTTTGGGATCTGGGTAGAAATACATGAGGAACCAGCCTTTCGCCCGTCTCCCTACGCTCCTAACTACGCTGTCTTCCCTATGTTGAACCTCGGGATAAAAAGCTTCAGGCTTCGCTTTAAAAGCTACGCCTGACACGTCGGGAGGAAGGCCAACCAAGATAATACGTAGGTCCGCAAGTGGTCTATTGAGCAGAGTCTACCTGTTGTAAAAAAGCCTCCAGTTCCTGATAAATTTTCTTTTTATCCAAAGGCTTTAAGTTTTTTTGAGAGAAAGCCGTGTAGTGACAGCCCTCAAAGGAAATACTCAGCTCCTTACAGACTTCTTCTACCGCAAGCAAATTCTTGAGCTTATCATCTATAAAGAAAATAGCTTCCGGTTTATAATTTAGGGTCTTTAAAAGCAAATTCAGCAACAGGCCCTTTGAAAGGCCACAGGTAAATAAAACACCTTCCTTAAAGCCAGGATAACGGCCTGGATGCTTAGTCGGCAAATATTTAAAATGAAGGCAAGGCAGCTCTGGAAAAGCCTTGGAAAAATCAATACGAAAGCCTTTTAAAATATCCAATTTCCAGTCTTCTAAAGATAAATCCTGCGTTAAAGGACCCATACCTGCAGTCGTCAGTGCTATCACTTTCACATTTCTGGTTTGTAGGTCTTGTATAAGGTCTACCGCCCTAGGATCTATAAGGTCCCTAGGTATTTTTAGGCGTAAATAAGCCCAAAACTGATGCAACCTAGCTTTAGAATAAAGCTCTTCTAGCTCATACTGTAAGGCTAAGCGTTGGTACTTGTGTGAAGACTGAAAAATTGGCTCTTTTGCCAGCAAGAGAGTATCATTAATATCAAAAATGACTAAGCTATGAGGGCCTGCGTTTTGGGTCATTTCCTGAAATGCGTGTATATCGTCTGTTCGCATAATCGCAGAAGCTCCCCAAAGAGGAGCAGTAAAACTCACAAAGATACAGGCTAGCGCTTTTAAGGCAAACATATAGAGTCTCATAAGAATAAAAAATTTAAGTTTTATTTTTCTTGTACTCACATTCCAGGTACAATTCCTGACCACATTCGCAAATGATCCGAATGCCCTGTATGGTATCTTCCTCTCTCATACATTCTACTTTCCAGCCTTGATTACCTATGCCAGCCTGTGCATCTAAGAAAAAAGGCTCTTTTAGAGAAAAACTCTCTTTTTCAGAAGGAGAACGTGAAGATAAAAAGCATTGATCAAAAGACTGAAAATCACTCATCATGTTGCTTCAGGGGTTTTAAAGGATGGTTGAGTAACAAACTCAGCTCTAGGCGCTGATTCTTATCTAGCTGTAAGGGATGTGTAAATAAATGCTTGGTATCTCCATACCCACTCACGCAAGCGATTTTATCAGCCTCCAGAGCATAGTTTACCAGGCTCTTACGGGCCGCATTAGCCCTATCCGTAGTGAGATCCCATGCTCCGTAGTCCTTAGAAAGGTCTATACTAGCTGCTAAGTGACTTTCTATCATTACCTTGAGGGGGTAGCGCTCTATGATCCAGGCCAAGTTTTGCATAATAAACGATCCCCAATCTGTAAAATAGGAAGTTTTGGCTATAAAGAGGGGCTGTCTTTTCCTATCATAAATAATAATACGAAGCCCATGGTCTGTTACGATAATGTCTATAGGCCTATCCTCATCGGATGGGTCTACCTGTAAATCTTGATAAAATTGGCTAGCAAGGCTCTTTAAATACTCTATCTCTACAAGGTTATCCCCAAGTTCTGGCTTATTGACCTTAGTTTTGTCATTGCCCTTATCGTCTCCTGAATCGATACTTTTTTTTGAATTCATGGCTAAAATACCCGTAGGGTCTTGAAAATAAGCTGCGGTAGCATCTATCACCTCTTGGCTCTGAGAGACGATCCAAAGCACCATAAAAAATGCCATCATCGCCGTTACAAAATCTGCATAGGCGACTTTCCAGGCTCCCCCATGGTGACCGTGTTGTTGTCTTCGCTTTGCCATTATTTAGAAGCACTTGTTCCTTTTAAGAGGCTTTCAAGCTCATCAGCCCCAGGCTGCACATCATGCGTGAGTGTACGCCTGGCTACCTCTATGGCCATCGCTGGAGCAAGCCCCTTTGCAAAGCTAATAATTGCTGCAGCCATCACCTGGAGATAGAGCAAGTGAGCCTTGTGGGTAAATTGTATTTTCTTCACTAAAGGATTCACAAATCCGTAAGCAAATAAGATACCAAGAAAAGTACCCGTAAGGGCAGCTGCTACTTTTTCGCCTATGGCTTCCGGCCCCTCAGAGATCGCAGACATGGTGTTGATAATTCCTAATACCGCTGCTACTATTCCAATCCCAGGAAGAGAGTCTCCCACTAAATTCAGGACTTCTATCCCGCTGTGTGAGGCCATTTCCTTACAATAGAGTTCATCTTCTAGCAGCTTTTCTAGTTGCTCTGGTTTTATCTTACCATCTACTATAGGACGCAGTGCATTACACAAAAACTCTACTCGCTCCTCTTCTTTCAACAAAGATGTGTACTTGGATAAAATAGTGCTACTCTTAGGGTCTGATAAATGCTCATCCAGGGCAATCATCCCATTTCGCCTAGCAATAGAAAATAACTCATACAGGGCTTTCATGAGGTCTACAAACTCTTGCTTGGAAATAGCACCTCCAGCTAAGTTTACTTTTATATCATGAATCACATCCATCATGACAGATTTGGGACTTGCAATAATCAATACACCTAGAGCCATCCCCCCTATCACGACAAACTCCGATACGTGAAGGAGCAAAATAGGCTTTCCCCCAGCAATGATAAACCCTCCCAGAACAGATCCCAACACTACAATAGAACCAAGGATGAGTAACATAATCAGTTAGAAGCATGAACCAACTCTCGTAATTGCCCTAAGGCCTTGTTATGGATTTGACAGATCCGGGACTCAGATACCTTAAATACAGCTGCTATCTCAGAAAGCTTCAGACCTTCGATATAATACAAGACCAATACTTTTTTTGGAGTATCCTCAAGCTTGTCTAATCCATGGCGCAGGCTAGAATAGAGGTCTTTACTTTCTGTAAGATCTCTTGCATCCATCTCTGTTAGATCAGACACGATTTCATGAAAATTAAAAACTTCTCCCTCAGAGCTACTATCCACAGGTTTATCTAGGGGCAGTACATACAAAGGCCTCGATAAATCCTCTAAGACTCTATGTCCATCTGGGCTTAAATTGAGCGCCTTTTGGATTTCACAAGACTTGGGCTCTCGCTTTAGCTCTAACGTCAGTGCCTCTACCCCCTTCTTATACTGTTTTACTTTGGAGCGCTCAGAACGGCTCATCCAGTCCATCTTTCGAAGCTCATCTAGCAAGGCACCTCGTATGCGCAGCTTTGCGTAGCTCCCAAAATGCATCCCCTTGCCAGACACAAAGGTCTGAGTCGCTTGGATCAACCCCAAAAGTGCTATGCTATAAATATCTTGAATATCCACCGTGCCGGAAAACAGCTTATGCATTTTCGATACTATGGATTTTGCTAAAGGAAGATAACGCTCTACCGTTCTCCAATCAGGCTCAGGTCTAGACTTTTGATAGGCTTTTGCCACCTTACTAAAATCAGGCCTAGATGCTTGTGCTAAGAGGTCTGTAGGGGGTATACTCACGGGATAGGAGGAAAAATCATTACACTCTCTTTATTGATAGTATGATATCAATAAATAAGCTTTTGTCAAAACCTAATAACATGAAACCATTATTTAGTGCCCTTATCTTTCTCATTTTCTGTAATGAAATCCTTTAAAGCAGGTTTGTTCCGTGCTTTTTCAAGATAATAAATAAAGCCCTTTAGAGGCAAAAATGTAAAAAAAGCAGCAAATGAAGCCTTGAGCAGGGCATGATCAATACCATTCCCAAGATAGAGATTATAGGCAAAGACAAGTACGAAGCCTACGAATGCACAAAGGGTTAGAATAAAGCTATAAAAATGAGATTCTTCTTTCATAGATCAGTTGCGGATGATATCCAAGGCAGATTCTACTGCTTCGCAGGAAGATAGTTCCTTTAAAACCGTATCTGGAAAAGCCTTAGACAAGAGGAATTGTAAAATATCAAACGTAGCCTCTCCACTAACACCCGCTCCATAACTGCAAAGCGCGGGTGAAAGGCCACTAAACAGTAAGCTATCCCATAGTTTATTGAAGCGATAGACTTCATCGAGATGAGTAAAAGCCAAATGAGTCGCCCCTAAATCTTTTGCAAGATGGATGTTTTCCAAAATCAACTCTTCATCATAAGCCGCTTGTACTACCCATACCTTGCTTTCTAAACCTAAATCATTTAGCTTTTGACCCAAAAGTTCCCAAATAGCCTTGTCCTTCAAAGAAGGGCCTGTCATATCCAGATAAATAGGGTTTGTAGCATCTAATTTTCTTAAAGAATTAGCCTTAAAGCACAGGACCCCCAAAGCTTTACAAAAAACACTCAATGCTTCATTAGAATGGGGTAAGGCATGGTCTAGTTTTATAACCGAAGGAGAGGACTGCTGAATAAATACATCTCTTGCAAGCTGCTTGCAAAGCAAGGTAGATTTGCCTACCCCTGCACTCCCTAAAAAAGCTACGCGCTTTCCCAGAGGCACCTTTTTGAGGCTTTGATACTGCTGGATTAAAAACTGAACCATGTCCTTCAAGGGCTGGCTTGGCGTGTAGGAAAGTGAACTTTTCTCTCTATTGGGCTTGACCCGAAAGTGGTAAATCATTCTTTCCGAAAAGCCCGCTTTCTTAAGAAAAGGACTAAATACATCCTCCTCAGGGCTTTGATAGTGCTTATAAATAAGGCTCTCACGCCTAGTAGGGCCTTTGGAGGCAGGCACAAGGTCGCCACTAGAAGTCTCAAATGAATCTAGCCGGCTTTCCTCTGACGTCTGCAAAGGCTTGGAGGGCAAGGGGTTCTCTTGGATGGAGTTTACAGTGGCTATCACTTCTAGTTTCGGGGCCTTTAAAAAGCGGGCCAGGCCTTTACCACTCACTTGGTTCACAGAAACCACATGTGCTTTATCTCCCAATTTCTGACGAATCAATTTTACCGCCTCTTCAGCTGATTTCACTATAAAACGGTGATGCGAAGAAGGAAGTGCACAGCTCTTGGCTAAAGACATAGTTCAGCTAAAGCAGAAAGCATACCATGCTAGGCATTATTTAGCATTTCACTTCTAAAACAGAGAAAATAAATAACATAAAAGTATAGGTGTATTTATTTCTAAAATAAAACCGATTGTCAAAAATTAAAACCCTAAACCGCAAAAAATTTCTTGCAATCATAAATTTAATAATCTATTATAGGTCTTTCTTTTAAAAAACACTAGACCTAGCTTTAAACAATTATAATAATATGCATCCTACTAACAAAATTACCACAAAAACTAACGAAAGTAACTACAAGCATACAAGCTCAACAGAGGCCAAAAAAACAAGTTCGGGCTCTCAAAAAGCTCAACAAGTCCAGCCCTCTGGAAAAAACATTTCACAAGATATTCAAAACGCAAAAGCAATTACTAATGTTGCACCCGAAGAGTATAGGGCAACTCTGGAAAGAATCATCAATTTAAAAACGCATCCAAACGAATTGATATCTCTTGCCAACACCATTAGTGATGAGGAAACTCAACGACGTGCTTGGATCATTATCTTTAATAGAGAGAACACCCCCGCGCATATTCGCTTAGAAGCGGCTCAAAACATTCAAAACGACAGTACCAGAAAAGACCTTCTAAAGATCCTTGCAAATGACTCCACGATCAACATCTGCCTCAGGCTAAAGGCTGCTCAGTTAATTGATGAAAACATTCATGACATCCATGACAACCAACTCTATCAGCGTTTATTCATAGAAGCATCAAAAGAAGGCAAGTCGTTATTAGATAATTTTATATTAATGCCTGAATTCATACGTTCATCACAAGACCTGGAGGCCTTTGAGTATTGCTCCAACGCAGATGAGCTCTTCGCAATCGTTGCCACCCATCCTGAATGCAGCAGAGAACTCCGTTTTGAGGCGACTCAAAAAATCAAAGATCAAATCACTAAGCAGAACGCCTGCTATTGTAATATTTTATTTTTTAAAGACACCAACTCCCTCCTATCTGACAAGATTCAATGGCTCAAGTGCATGACAGATGAACCATTCCTGCATGTCAAGGACCTACATTTACGCAATTCCCTGAACAGCGATTCCCTGAAATATAATAGCAGTACCAAACTTAAATTGCTTAGCCTTATGAACGATAAGCAATTTTTGAAAGAACATTCATGGAGACTGATAGCTGACAACAGTGACAGAATAGATGTAAGAACACAAGCAGCTGAATTACTTAGTATAGAGGATCAACCTGAAGCCTTCCTTTATATTTGCGAACATGGTACCAATCTGAATTCTTCTCAGCTTGAAAAATTGTTCTCACGCATTCCTGATGAGAGTTTTTCCAAAGAAAAGCAAGCTATCTTAAAGGCAATTATTAATAATCCAAAACGGGATATTTCTCTGCAGGTCGCAGCAGTTCAACTTATGGGAAGCCCTTATAAAGACAATGTTTTCACTATCATCAAGCATCCTGGTCATGACCCACTAGGGGGGGGTGCAGCGTTTCACAAAATTAGAGCCGCTAAATTACTCAGTATAGAGGATCAACCTGAAGCCTTCCTTTATATTTGCGAACATGATACCAGTCTATCCTCTGATGAGCTTAAAGAACTGTTCTCGTACATTCCTGATGAGGATTTTTCCAGAGAAAAACAAGCTGTCTTGAATGCAATTATTAATAATCCAGAATGGAATACTTCTCTGAAGGTCGCAGCAGTTCAACTCATGGGAAGCCCTTATGAAAAAAATATTTTAACTATCATCAACCATCCTCTTCAGTACTCGGAACACGACATCAAGGCTTTAGTAGAAGTTATTAAGCTTATAGAAGGTAAGAACCAGCAAGAAGATTTGATCGTCGAATTATTATCCAACTTCAAGGACGCTTATGCATTGATTGCAAAGTTACATTATACTCTATATGAAATCCAAGATTCTGGCTTAAAAGCAAGGATACTTAATAACTTCCTTCACGGTCTGAACGATCTTGATTGCCAAAAATGCGACATTCCTTATGCTATTTATTGCGTTTATAGAGAGGCTCCAGCGGCATTTTCAGCGTTCAAATGGAATGCCGATCTCTTGATTAAATGGTTGCAAAGCTCTACTCACGTTGCAAATGCATACTTCCATGAGATCATTCATTGTATCCCAGAGGAACAAAGAGATGAGATTCTGGTAGAACTTTTCAAGAGAGTCAACCCTCTAGCTATCCAACAAAATGCTTATTTTGATTCTGATAGTTATATAAGACTCTTTCAAAAATTATATAATTTCAGTAGCGAGGACGCGAGAGAGACCCTTTTGTATGCTATAACTAGCAATAATAATCTAGAAAAAGACTTTCGAATACGCTTGATAACAGAACTCAATCTCGAGGACAATAAAAGAAAGGAGCTTTTGAAAGTTATAAAGTATAGTCATGAAACACAAGGAGGAGCTATTGATCCCAAAAGAAAATACAAGACAAAACGTGCTAGTTAGAAGCTTTTAGTCTTTGATTCAAAGATTAAGATACATTAGACCTCTTGCGGACCTACGTATTATCTTGGTTGGCCTGCCGGGCGTCTCCCTTCGCTCTTCAGGCTTCGTTTTAAAAGCTACGCCGGCCACATCGAGCTTCGGGAGACAAGTAGCTCATCGTGTCGGGCATCTCTTTACGCCATCTCCACTACGCTGAAGCTTCAGGCGTCGCTCTGCGAGCTATGCCTGACACGTCGGGAGACAGGAGCCTACG
>CAZEFS010000016.1:3760-14213 GCA_964511545.1 uncultured Opitutales bacterium | reverse complement strand
CCGAGGTATGGGCAGCCCTACTGCTATGGCATTAGGCTCTGCCAGCCGTTACGGCCACCTAAGGGCATAAGAACCCGTGGGCTCTACCTTTCAGAAAAAGACGGCTGAGGGCGTCGAAGGCCTAAAACCCCTCTGCGGACCTGCAAGAGATGTGCTCTTTAAGCTACGGGGCGGTATAGAGGCAGGCATGGGCTACCTAGGAGCTAAAACTCTAAGAGACCTCCGCGACAAAGCCCGTTATGTCCAAGTAAGCCCCGCGGGACAGCGAGAAGCGGGGGTGCATGATGTGTTTGTGCCCTAGGAGGAGGTTGAGGGTGGATCAGCATTGGGAATGGGCTCAGTTCGCTCCTTATGGAAAAAATCTATTTTAATTTAAGGATTGTCAAGCCTAGGGCGTTTTAGATATAGTAGGAACAGATAGATGGATACTCGTATAGAAGTCTCAAAGACAGTTGACAAAGCCCTCGGAGTAGCCCCGCGAAGCTTGGAAGCTAGCGGAGACTGGGCGCTGGTGCAGCGTGTACAGGCAGGAGAGCTGCAAGTCTTTAACTGGCTGATTAAAAAGTATAGAGAGCGCTTATTTTCTGTAGCGTATAACCTGGTATCTAACCGAGAAGACGCTTCTGAGATTATTCAGGATGCGTTTATAAAGGCCTTTAGATCGATTGGAAAGTTTCAGGGAAAGTCCTCTTTTTTTACCTGGCTCTATAAAATTACCCTCCATACGACCTACAATACCCTTCGCAAAAACCGCTTTAAGCGTTTTTTTAGCCTAGAAAGCATGCAAGAGGGAGCTGCAGATGCAGCAGTCGTCCACTACATGGCTGAGCAGCAGGGGGCAGAACGATCTGTTTTACTCCGGGAATTGCAAGAAAAATTGAACGAAGCGCTCCAAAAACTGTCTATCAAACATAGGACGGTTGTGGTCTTGTTTGAGATTGAGGGCCTCAGCCATTCAGAGATTGCACATATTACTGGCACCAGTGAGGGCACGGTACGCTCTCGCCTGCACTATGCAAAACAAGAATTGCAAACCTACTTAAAACACTATTTAAAATAAACCATTCACCTATGCTAAGCCAAGACTTAGAAAAGCCCGCCCGCCCTGTGACCCTTGAAAACCTCTTAAAGCTCAAGCGATTTGAAAAACCAGACGCACCCTTTTGGGAAAAGTTTGATAGGCAGCTTGAAGCCAAGCGCCTGAACATCCTCCTAAAACAAGAGCATTGGGCATGGAAGGCTATCAAAACCCTCTTTAGGAAACGATTGGGCCTATGTTCGGCTATGGCAGGAGCGGCTTTTACCCTGGTAATAGGCCTCAAGCAAGGTGGTTTTATTCAGCGTTCTGCCCTGGATCTGGCTGAAGCCTCTAGCAGCTTTGCAAGAAAAGACCTGTCTCTGGCTTGGAAAAAGGCTGCAGAGTTTGCATTTTCCCAAAACATCATGTTAGGGTCTCAAAAAACCTTGCATGTGGCGACAGTGACCTTGCCCTGCAAAACCCAGGTATGCTACATGAATGGCGGTGCCCTTCCCTCAAACCAGCCAACAGCAAGGCGGCATGCTTCTTTCTAGCGCACTCAGGCTGAAAGTTTTGGCTCTTATCTGTCTGCTTATAGGTTTTTGGAGCCCTATGCAGGCAGAGGGACCTCTAGAATTGCAAGAAAGGATCATCAACCTATTTGAGAGCAAACAGGGCGCTGTAGTCCGCGTATTGGCTATTTTGCCCGCCGCAGATGAGACGCAAGAAGATGAAACTGCGCCCCGGTTTTTAGTAGGGACAGGCTGTGTGATGAGTAAAGAAGGGTATGTGGTGACGAATGCAAACATTGTACAGCATACGAAGGTAGCCTATATAGAGTATCAGAAGCAATCCTATGAAGCGAGAGTAGTGGGGGTAGATCTGTCTACGAATATTGGTATTTTAAAAATAGAAGCAGGCGAGAAAGACTTTGCTTTCCTAGGCATCAGTGATAGCCCGGAACACTTAAAGCGGGGGGCTTTTCTCCTAGCGATTACCTGCGAAATGGGCCTAGAGCCTTCCCCGTCTTTAGGGATTTTAACCGGATACAACCTCTACTATGGGGATAAGACCCTGCCGACAACCTGCATACGCTCTGACATCCCTTCGGATGGAGGAGAGGGCGGAGCACCCGTGTTTGACCTGAATGGACGCTTTGTGGGGATGATTATGGCGTCTTTAGTGGATATTCGCTCGTGTTTTATCCTCCCGGCGCGTGCTATTTTAAGAGTCAGGGATGATATTCTCTTTGCGGGAGCAGTGTCCTATGGCTACCTGGGTCTTCGGATTGACGAAGAGAGCGCCATATATAAAGATCAGCCCCTTTTAGTGGCAGAAGTATGCCCCGGTTCGCCTGCAGAAAAGGCGGGCTTGCGAGTGCATGATATTTTATCCTCTGTGGATGGCGTGCAGCTAAGAGAGTTGGGAGATTTGCGAGATGCCCTCTTTTATGCTAGGCCCGGACAGTTTTTAAACTTTCAGATCCTAAGGCAGGGAGAGCCCTTCAGTGTGCCTCTGCAGGTAAGCGCCTGTGAGCCTTTAGAGAGAGAAGGTATAGCGCACTCTTTAGAATCAGCTGTAGAAGAAGCCCCTACAAGAGCAGCAGTAGAAAAAGACCGAAGCGTTTTGCCGGACCATCAGCCCCATTTAGATGGGGTGCATTAGAGACAAAAGCCCTAGGCGTATTCCAGAAAGAAGTCTTCTGGTTTCGAAAGATTAGGATATCCTAAAGCAGTAAAGGCGATAAAGCAACGATGGCAGGGAAAAGACTCAGGCGAACTTTTCAGGCACTCTTGCAGGTGCTGGATGAGCTGATGCGTAGTCAACTTTAATAGATGAAAAGACCTGTGGCAAAAGTGCTCTAGCATGCTTTGAGCCAGGATAGGATGCCTCTCTTTTGTAAGGAGTAGGCTTTCCCATAGGTAAGTGTTGTTTAGACTGGATCTTAATGGAGAGGCAGAGGGGGAAGCTGTATCTGGAGTTTCTGGAAGGTCATATAGTTTTGTGCAATGCTCTGGCTGGTGCATCAGGGAAAGGAGCCTTTCGACTGCTTGCGGGTGGCCAAGGGCCAATAAATCATAACCTAGCTCGCGCAACAGAAGGTCTTCATTGAGCTCTGCCTGGGCTACAGGACTCATGGAGTGTCTATGGCTTTCCCCTTCAGGGGCTACCGTATGCAACGACACCGAGGCTTGGCAGTATTGCCAGCTAGACACCTGGTCATTCTTGTGATGGCAGCGTACTGGAGCGCTGAAAATAGCCTCTGTCAGCAAGACAGTATTCTCTCCATAGGCGAGGCTAGGACAGCTACCTAAGACATGCTTGATTTGGACCTGAATAGGCGTATTTTTTATCTGCAAAACCAGAGCTCTTTGACTGAGGAGAGTGGGCCTTGTTTCTGTGGAGCTTGGAGGACTAAGGTCAGAAAGAAAAGGGGTTTCAAAGGGCTGATAAACCGCTACTAAATGCTCTGTGATGGGGCCTTTAAAGTGATTGCAAAACGAAAAGTCTGCACTATGGGGCAGGGGAGGAAGGGGCATAAGGAAGGAGAACACTAGCGCATAGGAAGAGATCTTGTAAATACTATTTTTAGACGCAAGTCTCTCTCACTACGAGGCGACAGTAGTCACAAAAAAGCCCAAGCAGAACATACGTCTTTCTTGGGCTAAAGGTGTCCTTAGTGCTTGGTAGAGGCTAAAAGGCTCTATGCACTAAACTCTTTCTTTAGATCACTGAGAACTGCTTGCTTGATCTCTTTGTTGGGGATCTTCTCCGCAGCTTCCATACGATAGTGATAGCCTAAATCAACCTTTCGAGCCATAAGATAATAAGCGCTATTCAGAAATGCTTCACTAGGCTGGAATTCCGAAGTGGCCTTAGTCAAATTCTCTAGTATAAGGAAGTATTCAGCAAAAGGGTCAACATCTCCCATTCCTTCCATCAGTTCATCGTCCCGATAGCTAAAAGGAGCTACGGATAGTGTCTTAATCTGTGTTATCCTAGACTTTTCAGCGGGAGTCAGTGTTGAACTGTGCTCTTTTCCTAGCACATTTCCTTGTGCAGGAATGGTCTTAGGCATAGATGAGCTATGCTGTACTTGTGTTACAGCAGAATTAACTTCAGCTTGGCGCATGTTTGCTGGATTTGAGCTAGCATGACGTTGGGTATTAATTGGATTAGTAATAGTATGCATATTTTTGATGTTTGATATTTTGTTTCTTTATATTTTAATAAAGATATACATATATTGATGTCTTTTTGATGTTTTGTCAATAAAATTTTATATAAAAATCATTTGTGCAGAGCTAGTGCCCCCTAAACCTTTTGTATATAAGGAAAAAGATTGAAAGAGAAGGCAGAGAGGCTTAGTTTTGGCCCTTATGGGGCTTCGTTTTTATAAAAAGATACGTATTTTTAAGAATTTTTATCTCAACATCAGTAAGAGTGGCATCTCTTTTTCCTTTGGTGAGCCGGGGAGGTCCGTCAATGTATCCACTAGGGGGGTGAGTGCGAGTGTAGGTGTGCCAGGGTCAGGCCTATCTTATAGAAAGCGCCTCTTGGGCTGGAAAAAGCTCAGTAAACCAGTAGAAAAGAGAGAGAAAAGACTACAGTAAAAGAAGGAACTGGAGCTATATTCCGTTCTTGAAAAGCACCTCGGGTTTCAAAATAATACATTAACCTAACAAAAAGCCATTTTTTTCTGTCAGAGAGTCCTGAAAAACAGAAGCCTGAAACGCTACCGGTATCACCAGGAAAAAGGCTTTTGATTCTAGCCACTATAAAAACAGCCTATGAGTACCATAAAAACACCCATGATGCAGCAATATGAGGCCCTAAGGCAGCGTTTGCCAGCGAACACCCTCTTGCTCTTTAGATTAGGAGACTTTTATGAACTCTTTGAAGCAGATGCAAAAGAAGGAGCACGTATCCTCGGGATTACCCTAACGCAGCGCCATGGAATACCCATGGCAGGCATACCCTACCATGCAGCGAGCAGCTACATTCCAAAAATTTTAGCAGCCGGGAAAAAAGTAGGCATTTGCGAACAGCTCGAAGCTCCACAAGCTGGGAAGCTGGTAAAACGGTCCCTGACACGCATTTTATCCCCTGGGACCTTATTGGAAGAAGACCAGATAGCCAGCGCCCAAAATACCTACATGGCAGCGCTTAGCCTTCAGCAAAGTACCTTTTGCCTAGCTTGGCTAGACCTGACCACCGGTGACTTTCAGGTAGCCAAAGATAAGCTTTTAGAGAACTTGCTGCCCATTCTCTATGCCTTAGACCCTAAGGAAATTATCCTGCCTGAAGCAGTCTTTTACCGCCAGCTCGAGGCCCTTCCTCCTGGAGTAGCGAAAGAACAGTTTTTTAACCTCTGCCATAACCGCATTGTAACAGAACTAGCACCCAGTCACTTTGCTGTATCGGGCGCGGGTGAGAAGATTGCAAGGGCTCTCAAAGTCCTCTCCTTAGAAGGCTTTGGCCTCAGCATGGATGACCCAAGCCTAGCCTCGGCTGCGGCCCTCTTAGACTATGCTACAGATAACTTGTGTGCCTTGCCACAAAACCTCTATGCCATTCGTCTCTATTCGGCACACTCTGCCCTCTTGCTAGACCCAAGCACCCTAAGGCACCTAGAAATCTTTAAAAATTCTAAACATACCTCTGCTGGTACTTTATTTGAGGCGATGAATGCCACTGTAACGGCTGCGGGCTCTCGCCTGCTAGAACAGTATTTAGCAGCGCCTAGCCAGGATCTAGGGATCATTCGCTACCGCCAAGACTGTGTGAGGGCCTTTGTGGAGGCTCCCGGCCTGAGCCAAACCCTAGAGGCGATTTTGGCTTCCACGCGCGACATCATTCGCATTCTTAGCCGCTTACAAAACAACTTGCGTAACCCACGAGAGCTCGGCGGCGTACGCGATACACTCAGGCAGCTCCCCCCACTGATCCAGGAGCTGGAAGGCCTAGAGGCCCCTGCCTTAGATCCGTTAAGGGCAAAAATCCATCCCTTTGATAGGCTATATATGCTCTTGCAAGATGCCTTAGCTGAGGGCCTCCCCAATACCCTCCTAGAAGGGGGGTTCATTCGTGATGCCTACAGAGCAGAACTGGATGAACTGCGCCTCAGAGGCCACAAACACCGAGCGTGGCTCAGTGAGTTAGAAACAGAAGAGCAAGCAAAAACAGGCATTAAAGCCCTAAAGGTACGCTACAATGAAGCCTATGGATACTTTATCGAAATCAGCAAGTCTAACCTCGCTTTGGTGCCTAGCCACTACATTCGCAAGCAGACCCTGACTACCGGAGAACGTTTTTACACACCAGAGCTGAAAGAAAAGGAAAAAGAGATCCTCTATGCCAAAGAAAAGAGCATTGCCCTTGAGCTCCGCCTATTTAAAGACCTGGTACAGGCCGTGCTCGCAGAAGCTGTCCCCCTTTTAGAAACGGCTCAGGCCCTAGCAGAGCTGGATGTGTATCTGGCTTGGGCAAAGCTAGCAAGAAAGTGGAACTATACCTGCCCTAGGGTAGATGACTCCTGCGCCTTAGAAATTGAAGCAGGAAGGCATCCGGTGCTAGAACAGGCCTTGGCCAAGAAGGAGAGCAGTACAAAGGCCTTTGTTCCTAATGATACTGACCTTTGCTCTCTGGAAAAGCCCATGATGCTCATCACTGGGCCCAATATGGCTGGAAAATCCACCTACATTCGCCAGGTAGCCCTGATTAGCCTCATGGCCCATGTGGGGTCTTGGGTACCGGCAAAGCGCTGCCGTATAGGCCTGATAGACCGTATATTTTCACGCATTGGAGCGAGTGATGAACTGAGCAAGGGCCACTCTACCTTCATGGTAGAAATGAGTGAGACGGCGAACATCCTCAACCATGCAAGCCCGAGGAGCCTCATCGTTTTAGATGAAATCGGACGGGGAACGAGTACGTATGATGGGTTGAGTATTGCTTGGTCTGTCCTCGAGTATTTACATAAAAGGCCTCAGCCAAGCCCTAAAACCCTCTTTGCCACCCATTACCAAGAACTCACCCAGCTAGAAACCGCCTTGCCTGGCCTTAGAAACTACCATGTGGCGGTGCAAGAATGGGAAGAGGAAATTGTTTTTATGCATCAACTGAGGCCTGGGGCGGCAAAGCGGTCTTACGGCATAGAGGTGGCCCGTTTGGCGGGTTTGCCCAAAGCCGTTATAGATAGAGCAGGTTGTATCCTGAAAGCCTTAGAGGGCACAAAAAGTGTGACTGCGCCTAAAATTAGAGAGCCTCACCCAGTGCCACATACTGACCAGCTGATCCTCTTATAAGACCTCTTGCGAAATCATTGTCTTTTGTGTCTTAAGTTTGTCAAAATTCACTGCCTCTAGGCTGAGCTTGCGCACCTTGGCAACGTGCTGGAGAAAGATTGCATACGTATGATCTGTCATCCTTTGGAGGGCCTGGAGCTCCACTTGTGTTTTGCCATACCCCGGTCTATTGTAGCGGCCCCACTGAAATAGGGGGGCTCTCGTCTTAGGCCGGAGGATCTTTCGTAAAAACAAGGTTATTTTTTTACAGGGACCTGCTTACCCCCCTGAGCCCACTCCAGGTGAAAGTGTTGGCCGAGGGGAGCATCCACCCGTTCGTAGGTATGGGCGCCAAAGCAGTCCCTCAGCCCCTGCAAGAGGTTTTGGGGCAAATGAGCACTGCGGTAGCTATCAAAATAAGCTAAGGCTGAAGAAAACGTAGGCGTGGGCACCCCGTATTCTGCTGCTAAGGCCACCACGCTTCGCCAGTTTGCCTGACGGTCTAGGAGGGTTTGCCTAAAATAATCATCCAAGAGGAGGTTGGGTAGCTCAGGGGCCTTGTCATAGGCCTCTGTAATCTTCTGCAAAAAGGCAGCCCGTATGATACACCCGCCACGCCAGACCTTAGCGATTTCACCTAAATGGAGCGACCACTGGTACTCTTTTTGAGCCGCTTGAAGGAGTTGGAAGCCTTGGGCGTAAGAACAGATTTTTGAACAATAGAGCGCATCGTGTATGGCCTGAATGAGCGTAACTGGATCTCCTGAATAGGCCTTGTTTGGACCAGGAAGGAGGGTAGAAGCCTCCTCTCTTTCAGCCTTAAGAGCGCTGATACAGCGCGCAAAGACAGATTCAGCTATAGTAGGAGCTGTAACGCCCAGCTCTAGGCTGTGCATAGCTGTCCACTTTCCGGTACCTTTTTGGCCAGCGACGTCTAAAATCTTATCCACCAGAAAGCCCTCACCCAGAGGGTCTTTTTGTTTTAGAACCTTGGCGGTGATTTCTATCAGAAACGAATCCAGCACCCCTAGGTTCCATGCTTCAAAGATAGCGCCCATGGCATCGGGCTTTAGACCTAGGAGCTGGCGTAGCATATCATAGCCTTCGCAGATGAGTTGCATGTCGCTGTATTCGATACCATTGTGGACCATCTTAACGTAGTGGCCAGAACCGTTTTCTCCTATATACGTTGTGCAAGCTTGGCCGCCTACGATAGGCTTACCTGGGCTAGCGCCCATTAAGGGCTTGCCGGTTTGGCTATCTACTTTGGCGGCGATGGCTGTCCAAATCGGTTCTAGAGCCTTCCAGGCCTCAAAGTCTCCCCCAGGCATGAGGGATGGTCCAAAACGTGCTCCCTCCTCTCCTCCAGACACTCCCGATCCCACAAAGTGAAGACCCACAGCCTTGAGGCGCTTTTCTCTTGAAATGGTATCTAGCCAGTGAGCATTCCCGCCGTCTATAATAATATCCCCTTTGTCTAGCAGGGGCACTAGGTCTTGAATGACAGCGTCCGTAGCTGCGCCGGCTTGGACCATGATGAGAATCTTCCTTGGTCTAGACAGCGAAGCGACAAAATCCTTGAGCTTTTCGTAGCCGCGTAAATGAGAGCTGAGACTGCTATTTTCTTTCAGAAAGCTTTCAGTCTTGGCATAGGTACGGTTAAACACCGCTATGGCAAAGCCATGGTCTGCTATATTCAGCGCTAGGTTTTGCCCCATGACGGCTAAGCCAATGAGCCCGATATCGGATAGGTGGTTGTGCATACAGCAAGAAGAGTGGAGTATTCAGCAATAAAGATAAGAGGATAAGCCAAAGATATATATAATAACAAAAAAAGAAATTAGTCTGCAAGCTTCAAGACCCAGGTTTGGAAACTTAGGGCTGGGCTGCTAGGGTATGAGTTAGTACAAAAAAGTACCAGGGGATACCTTCAGCTTAAAAAATAAGACATAAACAATCGCTGCCAAAGACAGCCAGGGGCCAAAAGGGACGCGAAGGCGCGTGGAATCTAGATTTTTTAGAGAAGGGTCTAGCCGGCATTGCTCAGCCCACTGTTTTTGCCCGTGGAGTCGTTTTCCTGTTAGCTTTTGAACCCCTATGATAGGAACTAAAATGGTAGTGCCCAGCATAGAGCCTACAAAAATAGAAAATACAGCCCCTTGCCAGCCACAGAAGGCTCCGATAAATGCCATGAGCTTGATGTCTCCCATGCCGATGGCTTCCTGGCGAAAGATTTTTTCTGCAGCAAAGGCGATGAGGAGCAAAAATCCTGCGCCAAAAGCGGCGCTAGCTAGAATACTCACGGCAGTGTAGAATGAGCCCGCTAGGCTACCTAAAGGGATTAGGTGTGTGCCACAGCATGCATGCACTAAGGCTAAGACTAGCGTGCCTAGGAGGCCTCCTAGCGTCAGGCTATCGGGTATAAACATAGCGTCTAGGTCTATCCCGCTAGCGACCACTAAACAGCAGAAAAAAGCAGTGTTCATCAACCCCAAGCTGAGAAGATAAGCTTTAAAGTTTAGTACCAAAAAAATAGCGCTGAATACCTCTACGCCAAAATCCTGCCATGACAGCCTAAGATGGCAACACTGGGCCTTCCCTTTTAAGACTATAAAACTTAAGATAGGAATATTATAAAACCAAGGGATGCTTTTTTTGCAATTTGGACAATAAGACCTTGGGCGTACAACCGATAGCCCCCTTGGCCAGCGGTAGATACAAACGTTTAGGAAACTACCCAAACAGGCGCCCCATAAGAACAACACGTACATCATAAGAAGCTTACAATAATGTACTTTTTTTAGGCTTTGCCAATCCTGAACTCCAGGGGAGAAGCGATCTATCGCTGGATAGTAACCATCTTTTTATTAGACCTAGAGGGGGGTGCTGGGCTGTATGCCTTACTGAAGCCTTATGCTTAGAATGATGTGTCAGGAAAGATTTTTCGTTTTTCAGCCAAAATGTGCTCATAGCTAGCATTGACGCTTTCTGTGGATAGCACTTCCCTCTCATACAGCTCTTGAAGGGCTTGAATAGAGCGCTCCACTCCTTGAATGCGAGTATCGTGGTTTCCTATTAAGAAGATATCAACCCCAGCTGCAGCGCCTAAGCGAATGACCTCTTCTTGTTCGTAATTATCAGCGATAGC
>CAZEFS010000016.1:2117-3750 GCA_964511545.1 uncultured Opitutales bacterium | reverse complement strand
TAATAATAAGGCCCTGGTATCCAAGCTGGTTTCTAAGAAGGTCTGTAAGCGTAGCCCTAGATAAGCTCGCAGGGTGCTCTGGATCGATATGTTTATTGTACACATGAGAGGCCATGACCCAACTGAGCTTACCTTTGTGTATCAGTATGCTGTAGGGCTCTAGTTCGACTGCTTTCCAGGTATCAGTGGCATCTGTAAAGCCATTATGCGTATCGTCTTTAGTACTACCGTGCCCGGGAAAGTGTTTGCAACAAGAGAGGATATGAAGAGATCTTTGTGCTTCTATGTAGGCCTCAGCGTGCGTGGCTACTATGAGGGGATTGTCGCTAAAGGAACGCTTATTTTTTACGATGACGGTATTATCGGGGTTAAGAGCAAGGTCTAGGCACGGAGCAAAATTTAGGTTTATACCTAAAAAAGAAAGGTGTTGAGCGATTTTAGTGGCTTCTTGAGTGGTTGCTGCTGGATCTAATTGACCTAATTCTTGATGAGAGCGAGTATTGCCAAGGCCACAGTCTATGAGCCTAGAGACGAGGCCACCTTCCTGGTCCACCCCTATAAAAAGAGGGATAGACGAGTGCTTTGCATTGAGGTCTTGTATGGCCTTGATGAGGTCTTTTAGAGCCTCAGGATCGTTTGTAATATTACCTGGAAAGAGGGTGTCTCTGTTCTCCTTTTCTTCGGGTGTAATATGATGTGCAGAGTGCACCTTAAAAAGAATGACCCCACCGATCTTATAATCGCGGATATAGACCTCAAGCTGCTCTTTAACCTTTTCAAAAGTGGAACCATAAAAACCGACGATGAACCTTTGGCCAATTTTGGGATCGATACTGACTTTACGGGTGCTAAGACCTGGGCTTTCTACGGAAGGCAGTGGGAGTGAGGGGATGGTAGCTGCTGATGGAAGCGGTGAAGGCGACCCAGCGTGGAGCAAAGGTAGATCAGGATGAGCAGCTTTGGAAGAGAGGGTAGGCTGAGAAAGGGAAGGAGATGACACTTGAAACATAGCTTCAGATTGAGCTAGTGAAGGTAGAGCAGCAAGTGTGTTTTTGTTCGGATTTTTAGTGCAAGCCGAGAGAGAAAGGCTTATCATGCATATAATAACTAAAAGGCGCATAGGTTGTGTATAGTAAGTTTTTGAAAATAAAATATTATCTTAGAGAAGCCAAGAATAGTCTATAAACCTGCCTGAACCAGCTCTGGCTGATAGCGCTGAGATTGCTCCTCGGCATGGTAGGAAGAGCGCACGAGTGGCCCAGATTCTACGACATCAAAGCCTAAGTGCAGGGCGACTGCTTTCCAGTGGGCGAATTCCTCAGGGGTGACCCATCTATCTATAGGCGTATACTGAGCGCTAGGCTGCAGGTATTGGCCGATCGTCAGAATATTGCATCCCACAGAGCGGAGGTCCCTCAATAGCTCCTCGACTTCATCCACTCTTTCCCCTATCCCTAGCATGAAGCCTGATTTTGTCACGAAGCCCTGCTTTTTTGCATAGTCTAAGACCAATAAGGAGCGTTCGTACTGGGCAGTTTTTCGAATGGGTCTTTGCAGGCGTTTAACCGTTTCGAGGTTATGGTTTAAGATATCAGGCTTTGCAGATAGGATGACAACCAAGAGTTCGGTTTTG